>JAFZTO010000195.1 GCA_017618795.1 Clostridia bacterium
AAAGGTCAGGGCCGGTATTTATATCGACCTGAACTCGTCCGACGAGTAAGCCTTCCGGATTTTTCGGAACAAATGTAAAAACGGCGCGCTGCGCCGTTTTTCATTCGTTTTTTTCAAAGTCTAGTCTGCCGAAATATTCCGGCAGGTGGAACTGCGGTGTTTCCGACGCAACGGGCGACCACATTCCGTAGTGCGGGAGCGGGCATTCATCGCCGCATTTGAAAAAATTGCCACGCAAATACCCGATTTTATTTGACTGTGTAGTCTTTTTTATTTCGCTTAATGAAAAATCCGCCTTCAGTGTCCAGCAATTATCATTTATTTCAGTTATGGGCGGCGAGACCAGAATCGGCTGTGCCGTGCGGCGCGTATTGTCCCCGATGTTTGTACCGTAGCAAAGGTAGAATGCTCCGTTTGCGTTGCATTCGAAATTGAAATACTCCGACGAATCGTTTACCGAAAAGAAAAACTCCATGCACGAGTCAAGCCACACGTGATCGTACGGCTCAGTAAAGCGTCTGAAGGGGTTTGATTCGCTGCATTTCATATACAGATGCAGATATTTTTCTCCGCAGGTGAGGTACGCATCGGTTTGCGGCTTATAACCGTTTTCTTCCCATGCGAAAGTTTTGATTTCAGCTTTGTTTCCCGATAAAACATTGTCGGTTTTTCTTATGATATAATGATACATGCTTCCTCCGGTAAGGACGTGTGCAAAGCAAGGCAAGGCGCATTATACGCCGGCCGGAAAAACGTCTTTTACGTTGTGCCTGGAATTGTTCAGGAACTATTATACCACTTTTTTTCGTCGAAATCAATATTATTTTCACTGTGCTGGCGGTTTGTAAAAAAAATCCCGAAAAAACTTGACAAACGATAAGCAATGTGGTATAATATTATGTGTTTTGTGTGAATACGACACGACAAGCAATTCGAAAGAAAGGAGAAAGGCATGCCAACATTTAACCAACTTGTTAAGAACGGTCGTCAGGATAAAACCTACAAGTCCAAAGCCCCCGCTTTGCAGAAGAGTTTCAACTCCCTGACAAACAGGCAGACGGATTTCAGTTCGCCACAGAAACGCGGCGTATGCACCAAGGTTACAACCACAACGCCAAAGAAGCCTAACTCGGCGCTCCGTAAGATCGCAAGGGTGAGACTTACAAACGGGTTTGAGGCGACGACGTACATCCCGGGAATCGGGCACAATCTGCAGGAACACTCGGTTGTTCTTATTCGCGGCGGAAGAGTCCGCGATCTACCGGGTGTCCGTTATCACATCATCCGCGGAACGCTTGACGCACAGGGCGTCGCAAACCGCAAGCAGGGCCGTTCAAAGTACGGTGCCAAGAGGGGCAAAAAGTAAACGCCCCGGAACTGACGGAAGGTGATATTGTCCGTCGGTGTTCGTTTGTTTGTCAGTCGGAAATTGCTGTTCCTCTGATAAGCACAAACGGAATTTTTTCGAGTACCTGTGATATCATACTATAATAATGAAGGAGGGAACAACAGTGCCGAGAAGAGGTCAGATATCAAAAAGAGACGTCCTGCCGGATCCCATGTATAATTCGCAGCTGGTAACAAAGCTGATTAATCAGATTATGCATGACGGCAAGAAGGGCGTTGCACAGAAGATCGTATACGAAGCTTTTGCTACAGTAGAGGCGAAAACCGGTAAGAAAGCGCTGGAAGCATTTCAGACAGCGCTTGACAATATTATGCCGGTCCTCGAGGTCAAGGCAAGGCGCGTCGGCGGATCTACGTACCAGGTCCCGATGGAAGTGCGTCCCGAGAGAAGACGCACCCTCGGTCTCCGCTGGCTTGTGAATTATTCAAGAGCCCGCAGTGAAAAGACCATGGCCGACAGGCTCGCTGCAGAGATCATTGATGCGAACAATGGTGTCGGCGGAGCTGTCAAAAAGCGTGAGGAAACTCACAGAATGGCAGAAGCAAACAAGGCTTTTGCTCATTACAGATATTAATATGCCGATTGGGTTTTGTCCTTCAGAGATTCAGTAAGGAGAAAAACAATGCCAAGAGAGTATTCATTGGAGCATACGAGAAATATCGGTATTATGGCGCACATTGACGCGGGCAAAACCACGACGACTGAGCGCATCCTGTACTATACCGGTAAAACTCATAAAATCGGCGAAACGCACGAGGGTACCGCCACCATGGACTTCATGGTTCAGGAGCAGGAGCGGGGTATCACGATTACCTCAGCTGCAACAACGTGCTTCTGGGCAGGCGAAAGGGGGCAGTACGAAAAGCACCGTATAAATATCATAGACACACCGGGACACGTGGATTTCACTGTTGAGGTTCAGCGTTCGCTGCGTGTGCTCGACGGATCGGTTACGGTGTTCTGTGCAAAAGGCGGCGTAGAGCCGCAGTCAGAGACCGTGTGGAGGCAGGCTGATCAGTACGGCGTGCCCCGTATGGCATATATCAACAAGATGGATATAAACGGAGCGGATTTTTTCAGAGTCATCGACATGATGAAGACGCGCCTGAAAACCCATCCTGTTCCGGTTCAGCTCCCTATCGGGGCAGAATCGACATTCCGCGGAATAGTTGACCTTATGAATATGGAGGCTGACGTGTATTACGACGAAATGGGCAAGGACATGAGAGTCGAGCCCATTCCCGAAGATATGGTCGCGCTTGCCGAGGAATACCGTTCCGCAATGGTTGAGGCGATTGCCGAGACTGACGACGTGCTTTTTGAAAAATTCTGCGACGGCGAGGAGATAAGCGTCGAGGAACTCAAGAAGGCGCTAAGAAACGCGACTATTGCCAATACTCTTGTACCGGTCGTTTGCGGTACATCTTATAAGAACAAGGGCGTTCAGAAGCTTCTTGATGCGGTGATCGACTATATGCCTTCTCCGCTCGATATTCCTCCGGTCAGAGGAATAAACCCCGACACAGGGGACGAGGACTTCAGAAAGGCTGATGACAGCGAACCATTTTCAGCGCTTGCCTTCAAGATCACAACGGACCCTTATGTGGGGAAGCTCTGCTTCTTCCGCGTTTACTCCGGCAAGATCGAGACCGGCCAGATGGGCTACAATCCAGAGAAGAAAATCAGGGAGCGTTTTGGACGTATACTTCAAATGCACGCCAACGAGCGCAAGGATATCGACGCGGTTTATTCCGGGGATATCGCCGCGCTTATCGGCACGAAAAACACAACGACAGGCGACACGCTCTGCGACGAAAACCATCCGATAATTCTTGAGCAGATGGAATTCCCGGAGCCTGTTATCTCGGTCGCTATCGAGCCGAAGACCAAGGCCGGTCAGGAAAAGATGGGACTTGCGCTTGCAAAACTGGCGGAGGAGGATCCGACATTCAGAACCCATACTGACAACGAGACCGGACAGACGATCATTTCAGGAATGGGAGAACTCCACCTTGATATAATCGTTGACAGACTCCTGCGGGAGTTCAAGGTTGAGGCAAACGTGGGCGCCCCCCAGGTTTCGTACAAAGAGACTATCCGCCGCGAAGCGAACGTTGACATGAAATATGCGCGTCAGTCAGGCGGTAAGGGGCAGTACGGCCACGTTAAGATCATAGTTTCACCAAACGAACCCGGAGCAGGCTACGTTTTCGAGAGCACTGTTGTCGGAGGCGCGATTCCCAAGGAATTCATTCCCGCTGTGGATGCCGGTATACAGGGCGCTATGGAATCGGGAATTCTTGCGGGATATCAGGTGGTTGACGTAAAGGTCAACCTCTACGACGGTTCATACCATGAGGTCGACTCTTCGGAGATGGCGTTCAAGATTGCCGGATCGATGGCTTTCAAAGAGGCTATGAGAAAGGCTGATCCCGTCCTTACGGAGCCGATAATGAAGGTTGTCGTTACAACGCCTGACGATTATCTCGGTGACGTTATCGGCGATATCAGCTCACGCCGCGGCAACATTCTGTCAATGGAACCCGTTGCGGGCGCTCAGCAGGTTACCGCCAACGTTCCGCTGGCAGAAATGTTCGGATATGCAACGGAGCTTCGCTCGCGTACTCAGGGGCGCGGAAACTATGTAATGGAACCCAGCCACTTCGCTGAGTGCCCAAAATCCATTCAGGAAAAAATTATCGGTAATCGTACACGATGACCGTTAATCAAAAAAAATCAATAATCAGGGTAAACCCTAAATTAAAACTTCTTTATTTCGGAGGAAATTAAAATGGCAAAGGCTACATTCGAAAGAACAAAACCGCATGTCAATATCGGCACAATCGGTCACGTTGACCACGGTAAGACGACTCTTACTGCCGCTATTACAAAGTACCTTTCTCTCGGCAACGACAAGATCGAGTTCATGGCGTACGACCAGATCGATAACGCTCCCGAAGAGAAGGCAAGAGGTATCACAATCAACACAAGACACGTTGAGTACGAGACTGCAAAGCGTCACTATGCTCACGTTGACTGCCCGGGACATGCCGACTACATTAAAAACATGATCACCGGCGCGGCTCAGATG
>JAFZTO010000196.1 GCA_017618795.1 Clostridia bacterium
CGTTGCCTTGCGGGACGGGGTAATCCCGACAATTCCGCTCAGGGCGCTGATTCCCAAAGGCTCACGAAATATCATCGCCGTGGGCAGGTGTCTGTCAAGCGACAGGATTGCAAACAGCGGCCTGAGAGTTCAGGTGCCGTGCATGGCGACGGGACAGGCGGGAGGAATAGCTGCGGCTCTGGCGGCAAAAAGCGGAAGCGCAGTCGGCGACGTCCCGTTTGAAATGATCAAAGAGGAGCTTTGCCGGCAGGGATGCATAGTCCCGTGAACCGATGAATAACAGGAAAAGCAGAGGATCGGAATCCCCTGCTTTTTAAGTTGGATTGTTTTGATGAACCGGTCTTCCCGACTGAACTCTGTATGTGAAGAGATCGAAACTGCGGAACCCCATCTGTTTAAGGAGTGATACGGATTTGTCTCTGTCATTTTCTGTGTTGAATCCGGGAATGAGCGGGACTCTGACTGTCGTTTTGCCGGCCGCGCCGTAATCCGCGAGCAGCTGCAGGTTTCTGATCACGGTTGCGTTGTCCGATCCGGTGTATTTTTTGTATATCTCCGGATCCATGTCCTTTATATCGACAAAAATCGTGTCGAGAGCGGGAAGAACGCGCAGAAGGTTTTCTTCGGGAATGAAAAGAGACGTTTCGGCGTTTATTCTCCATTCGGCCGGCGCTTCCCCCCTGAAACATGAGATGAAGTCGGCGTGAAGCAGCGGCTCACCGCCGCCGAAGGTCACGCCGCCTCCCGTGGCGATATAGTAAAGGCTGTCAGGCCTGACCAGATCGACAAGTTCCGGAACGGTTACGTTTTTTCCGCAGCCGAAACGCTTGCCCGACGGGTTGATGCAGAATCTGCAGTCAAGAGGACACCCCTGCGCGCACACAAGACAGGTAACGCCTTTCCCGTCCGTTCCCATGCGCAGTCTTCCGGTTTTCCACAGCGGGAAAAGAACGCCGGGAGCTTCCGTCCTCATGTTTCGGGCGATTCTATCCCGCCGGGTACGGGTTCGACAATGTCCCCCATGAGTTCCGGAACGAGAATGTCCGTTGTTTCGTCAACGGCAGACTGTTCGGCCGTTATTTCACCCATTTCCTCGAAGGTTTCGGTTTTTTGTCCCGATCCTGATCCCGGCGTCTGCTCGGCGGTTTCGGGGTTGCACGATGCCATGGTTACTGCCAGCCCGGCGGCGACGCCGGCCAGGACGATGGTTTTCCCGAGACTGCGTCTTTTGTCAAGTTCCGCCTCCAGCTGTCTGACTTCCGCCTCGCATTTCGGGCAGGTCCCGCGGCATGAGCCCTTGTGTCTGCATTCCTCGGTTACCCATTCGATTTCGTTTTGCTTTGCGATCTCAGCCCTGATTTTCTTCAGGATTCTGCACTTTTCTTTTCCGTAATTTTGCATTTCTTTCCTTTCGGGCGTCAGAAGCCCATGTTAACCAGTTCCTCGCACAGCGAGGAATAAAACGCGTATATTTTGTCTTTTTTGCTTTTAGATACCATGAAGTCAATGATTTCCGTGTGGGAGACAGAGCCGTCGAGGCAGTCCCCGCGGTAGATCCCGTACATGGCCGATTCGCGTGGAACGAGTCCGTCGGTATCGGCGTTCTTTTCGAAATATCTTGAAAAAGCAAGCGGGATCGACATTACAAAATCGTTCTTTTTCGCGTGTTTCTTTACAGTGGACGAAAAACTCTGACAGTAAACGCCTTCAATTCCCATCGTGTCGGTCGCGGCGTCTGTGCGTCTGAGCTGCCCGCATACCGCAAAGCTGTCCGGGTGTTTGTCGCCTAATATTCTGAAAAACAGATCAAGGAAGAAGGCGATTATCCTGAGTATCCACATGGGTGCCCTGAGTATGCCCGAGGCGATAGGCGATCCCCCGTGCGGAGTGCAGAGCGTGGTAAGCGATGCCACCGAATCCTGCATTCTGAGGCGCTCTATCATATATTTGGAATCGAGCCCGCCCTTTGAGTGCGCGATGATATTTACCTTGTCTGCGCCGGTACGAACAAGGATGTCCTGAATTTCGGCTCTTATCTGCTCCGCGTTGTTCTCCACGGTTCCGAAGCCGTCGCAGCCGCTTTCGTATACGTCATGTCCCTGTATGCGCAGAATGCGGTCGATGTCGCCGAAGGCTTTTGTAAAAAAGGTGTTTTTTATTCCCGCTCCGTGTACGAGCAGAATCGGGTATCTGGTTTTCAAATTCCGCCTCCGTATACGGGGCAAGTTGTCTTCACTGCTCCCAGTGGATTTTCGAAATGTCGTACGGCGTCGTCTGATACACGAAGTAGTTCAGCCAGTTGCAGTACAGCAGATTGGCGTGTCCTCTCCACAGAACCACAGGCTCGTTTTCCGGATCGTCGCCCGGAAAATAATTTTCTGGGATCGACGGACTGATTCCTGCAGCCAGGTCTCTTAGGTATTCGTTCTTCAGCGTGTACGGGTCGTATTCCGAATGACCGGTTATGAAAATCTGTCTCCCGTTTTTAGTGGACGCCGCGTAAACCCCGCACTTTTCGGATGAGGCGAGCAGTTTCAGGCCGTCGCATGCCTCGACGTCGCAGCAGTCGACGGTGGTGTATCTAGACTGGGGGACGTAAAAAACATCGTCGAAGCCGCGCAGCAGCATTGATTTTTTGTAGTCCGCTTTGTGCGGATAAACGCCCGAAAGCTTTTTGTCAAGCGGGCGTTTTTTTATTCCGAAATGATAGTACAGCCCCGCCTGCGCGCCCCAGCAGATGTGAAAAGTGCTGTGAACGTGATATTTGCTCCATTCCATTATCTCGCACAGCTCCGGCCAGTAGTCGACGTCTTCAAATTCCAGCTGTTCGACCGGTGCGCCGGTGATTATCATTCCGTCGAAAAAGCGTTCGCGCACGTCATCGAATGTCTTGTAGAACTGTATCAGGTGTTCTGCCGAGGTGTTTTTTGACTGGTGGCTGTTCGTATGGATCAGCTCAAGCTCGACCTGAAGAGGGGTGTTGCCGAGCAGACGTATGAGCTGCGTCTCGGTTTCCACCTTTTTTGGCATAAGATTGAGAATGAGTATCTGAAGAGGGCGTATGTCCTGCGTCTGCGCCCGCGTTTCTGTCATTACGAATATGTTCTCTGACAGAAGGATGTCGGCGGCCGGCAGATGATTCGGGATTTTTATAGGCATATTATTTTACTCCGTCAAGCGCCTGTGCGATGTCATCGATAAGGTCGGCGTCGTCCTCAAGTCCGCACGAAAAGCGTACAAGATCTCCGGGCACGCCGGCGGCGTCAAGCTCCGCGTCGCTCATCTGACGGTGGGTGGTGGAGGCGGGATGCAGGCAGCAGGAGCGCGCGTCGGCCACATGCGTTTCTATGGCGGCGATCTTCAGACCCGACATGAATTTCTGCGCCGCCTGGCGTCCGCCTTTCACGCCGAAGCTGACTACTCCGCACGAGCCTTCAGGCAGATATTTCTGAGTCAGAGTATAATAGGGTGAGGAGGGAAGAGACGGGTAGTTGACCCAGTTCACGTCATCTCTTCCGGACAGAAATTCAGCAACGGCAAGGCCGTTTTCGCAGTGCCGTTTCATACGGACGTGAAGCGATTCAAGCCCGAGTCCGAGCAGAAATGCGTTCTGAGGCGACTGTATGGAGCCGAAGTCGCGCATGAGCTGAGCCGTGGCCTTTGTAATGAACGCTCCTTCAAGGCCGAATCTCTCGGTGTATGTCACGCCGTGATAGCTGTAATCCGGCGTGCAGAGTCCGGGGAATTTATCCGGATACCTTGTCCAGTCGAATCTGCCCGAATCGACTATGCAGCCGCCGACCGCCGAGCCGTGGCCGTCCATGTATTTTGTTGTCGAATGAGTAACGATGTCCGCTCCCCACTCGAACGGTCGGCAGTTGACGGGTGTTGCAAACGTGTTGTCGACAATGAGCGGAACTCCGTGCCTGTGGGCGGCGGAGGCGAACTTTTCGATATCAAGAACGGTGAGCGCCGGATTTGCTATTGTCTCACCGAACACAGCTTTTGTGTTTGGTCTGAACGCGGCGTCAAGCTCGCTTTCGGAGCAATCGGGCGAAACGAAGGTGAATTCCACGCCCATGCGCGCCATCGTCACGGCGAAAAGGTTGTAGGTTCCGCCGTAAATCGAAGCCGACGAAACGACGTGGTCGCCGCACGAGGCTATATTGAAAACGCTGAAAAAGGACGCGGCCTGGCCAGACGAGGTGAGCATGGCGGCGCTTCCGCCCTCTAGTTCGCATATCTTTGCTGCGACGGTATCGCATGTCGGGTTCTGGAGCCGTGAGTAAAAATACCCGCTCGCCTCGAGGTCAAAGAGCTTTCCCATTGCCTCTCCGGTTTCGTATCTGAAGGTGGTGGACTGTATGATCGGGATCTGGCGCGGTTTTCCGTTGCCGGCAGAGTAACCTCCCTGAACGCATTTTGTACCTATTTTATAGTCTGACAAAGCATTGTCCTCCGCTGAAAACAAACAGTATAATAGGATATTATATCATTTTGTCGGTTTGATGTCAAGAGTTAGCGCGCTTTTTCACGCAAACATATTGACAAAACAGAGTTTTAGTGATATAATTAATACCGATATTGTATTTTAAGGCTGGAGATAAACGATGAAGAGACTGTTTACGTCCGAATCGGTGACCGAAGGTCATCCGGACAAAATGTGCGATATAATTTCAGATTCCGTGCTTGACGAAATGCTCCGCCAGGATCCTTTTTCGCGCGTGGCTTGTGAAACGACCGCGACTACGGGACTGATCAGTATAATGGGAGAAATCACGACGACCGCCTACGCCGATCTGCAGACGATAGTGCGCGAGACGGTACGGAAAATCGGTTACGACAGGGCAAAATACGGCTTTGACTGCGACACCTGCGCTGTGATTAACAGCATACACGAGCAGTCTCCCGACATTGCCATGGGAGTCGACAGATGTCTTGAGGCAAAAAACGGACAGAGCGACGGGCTTGATATCGGTGCCGGCGATCAGGGCCTGATGTTCGGATTCGCCTGCGACGAAACCGCAGAACTTATGCCTTTGCCCATCTCGCTCGCGCACAGACTGGCAAAAAAGCTGGCAGATGTGCGCAAAAGCGGTGAAATAACATATCTCCGTCCCGACGGCAAAACGCAGGTCACCGTTGAATACGACGGCGACAGACCCGTGCGTATCGACACGATAGTTATTTCCTCACAGCACGACCCGGACGCAACGCTCGGGCTAATAAAGGAGGACATCATTGCAAAGGTCATCAGGGCGACCGTTCCGGAAAATCTGATGGATGACGGGACCAGAATATTCGTCAACCCGACTGGCAGGTTTGTGGTCGGAGGGCCGCAGGGAGACTCGGGCCTGACCGGCAGAAAGATCATAGTAGATACCTACGGCGGATATTCGCGCCACGGCGGCGGTTGCTTTTCCGGCAAGGACCCCACGAAGGTTGACCGCACGTCCGCGTATGCCACGAGATACATAGCAAAAAACATTGTCGCGTCCGGACTTGCAAAAAAATGCGAACTTCAGGTGGCTTACGCTATCGGGGTCGCTCGCCCCGTTTCCCTGATGATAGACACGTTCGGCACGGCCAATATAGACGAGAGGCTGATTTCGGAAAAAATAAGCGAGCTGGTCGACCTGCGCCCGGCGGCTGTAATAGAGAAATTTGATTTGCGCAGACCGATTTACGCGCCGCTCGCAGCCTACGGTCATATGGGCAGAGAGGATCTGAACGTTCCGTGGGAGAAACTCGACCTCGTTAATGATCTCGGATAAGCAGCGCCCGTACGGTACGGCAGATTCCGAAACGGTCGAGTGCGGCGGTACCGTCGAGAATATCATATTCAGCAACGACGACAACGGTTACACCGTCTGCGAAATCAGCTCTGATGATGACGGAAGTCTTATAACCTGCTTCGGCACAATGCCGTTTCTGCAGGCGGGCGACAACGTAACAATACGCGGTCGCTGGACCTCTCATCCCGTATATGGGCCGCAGATCTCGGTGGATTATTACGAAAAAACGGTCCCGGTCGGCTCGGAGCAGATCCTCGCTTACCTGTCCTCGCGGACGGTAAGAGGCGTCGGGCCGAAAACCGCCGCGAGAATAGTCGAAAAATTCGGAGACCAGACATTCGAAGTGATTGAAAAGCACCCCGAATGGCTGACCGACGTCAGGGGAATTACCGAAAAGAGGGCAAGGCAGATTGCCGACAGCTATGCCGAAAATTTCGGCGCGCGCACGGTGATCATGTTCTGCAGGGACTACTTCGGCCCCGCGCTTGCTATGAAAGTTTACAAAAAATGGGGCAGCGCGGCGGTTGACATAGTAAAATCTGATCCATATCTTCTGTGCGATGTGGACGGCATATCCTTTGAAACGGCTGACAAAATGGCAGCCGGACTGGGAGTTCCCGCCGATGCAGGCAACCGTATCGACGCAGGTATTGCCGATATTCTTAATGAAAACGCATTAAACAACGGACATACCATGCTGCCGAGATCGCGACTTATCGCCGCCGCTTCGAACAGGCTCGCGGTTGGCACGGACTGCATTGAAAAGTCCCTTGAGCGACTTAAGAACATCGGGAAAACAACCGAGCTTTCATTCGACGGCAACAGGGCGGTTTATCTGACAAAATACTATGACGCTGAGATGAGCGTCGCCTCTAAGCTCGTCAGACTGAAAAAGCAGTGTGCCGGACTGTCTGGGAGGGACACGGAGCTGTTTATCAGACAGCTTGAGATAGAATTCGACATAACGTATGCCGACGCGCAGAAGCAGGCTATAAGAGACGCCACGTTTTCAGGCGTTATGGTTCTGACCGGCGGTCCCGGTACAGGAAAAACGACGATTGTTCGGGCGATACTTGCGATTTTCGGCAGAATGGGCTTTTCTATTGCGCTTGCTGCTCCGACAGGCAGAGCGGCGAAAAGACTGTCCGAGGCTACGTCGGAGGAGGCAAAGACGATTCACCGTCTGCTTGAGACCGAGTTTGTCGGCGGAAATGAAAGCGTCTTCCACCGCAATGAAAACGATATGCTTGACGAAGACGTGATCGTTGTCGACGAATCGTCAATGATAGACATAATGCTCGCCGACGCGCTGCTCAAAGCCGTGAAACCGGGTTCAAGAGTAATCTTCGTGGGTGACTCCGATCAGCTTCCTTCGGTCGGCGCGGGGAACTTTTTAAACGACGTTATAAGGTCAGGCGTATTTCCGGTGGTGAGCCTGCACGAGATATTCCGTCAGGCGAAGGAGAGCCTTATCGTCAGAAACGCGCACGCGGTCAACGAGGGGAGGCTGCCCGAGCTTACGTGCAAAAACGGAGATTTCTTTTTTCTCCCCAGAAACGGCGAGGAGGAAATAGCCGAGACCGTCAGGAATTTAGTCGTTTCAAGGCTTCCGGCAGCATATGGAGACGGGATAAAAACACGAATTCAGGTGATTACGCCGGTTCACAAGGGGCTGAGCGGTACCGACGAGCTTAACAGGCGGTTGCAGGAATGCCTGAATCCTCCCGGAAAGGGAAAGGATGAGAAAAAATTCCGCAATGTCGTGTTCCGCGCCGGCGACAAGGTAATGCAGACAAAAAACGACTACGAGCTTCAATGGATAAAGAGCGGTTTCGAAGAGGGAAGCGGGATATTCAACGGAGATATAGGATATATAAACGACATTGATTACGACGGAGAATCGCTGGAGATAGATTTCGACGGAAGGATCGTTGATTATCCGTTCGACAGCCTGAGGAGCTGGAGCACGCATACGCAATAACAGTTCACAAAAGTCAGGGCTGCGAGTTCCCGGTGATCGTTATGCCTGTTTACGGCGGCTATGCCGGACTGTTTACCAGGAATTTGCTCTACACGGCGATAACAAGGGCCTGCGACATGGTTGTGATTGTCGGAAGGGAACAGGATATTAAGCGGATGGTGGAGAACAACCGTCAGTCGGTCAGATATACCGGACTGAAAATTCTTATTTCCGCTTTAAGCGGTGCTTCGGATGAGATTAAGTGATTGGTTTTTTCCGCCGAAATGCGTCTCGTGCGGGCAGGTAATAAGCGATCCGGATTCAAGCAGGGTTTTCTGCCGGGTATGCCTGTCGCGGTATTATGAGGAGATAAATTCACCGTGTTCTTTCTGCGGTAAGACTTATGTCGAATGCTGCTGCAGGCCGGCCGGATTTCTGCCTGACGGGTTTGTTTATGCTCTGCCGTATGACAGGGAAATGCGCGCTTGCTCGAGTCTGATACTGTTTTCCAAAAGCCGTAAGAACGGCGACGTGATCGGATTTACTGCCGAGTGCTGCGTCCGAAAGGCAAGGCGTCTTGCCGGCATTCCGGAAGATGCGGTTCTGACATATGTTCCGCGTCTTCCGGAAAAGGTCAGAAAATACGGAATAGATCAGGCGGAGGAGCTAGCCCGCGAAATCGGGGCAAGGCTTTCGATCGAAACGGTAAGAACTGTCAGGCACAGGTCCGGCTCGGCGGAGCAGAAAAAGCTCGGCGCGGCCGACCGAACGGGAAACGCAGAAAAATCCTACGTTCCTGTCGGAAATCTCGGGAAGCTTATAGCGGGCAAAACGGTGATAATTGTGGACGATATCGTCACGACGGGCTCAACAGTCAACGCGTGCACGCGCATTTTGCGAAGCGCGGGGGCAGAGAAGATAATCTGTTTGTCGGCCGCAAAAAGAGACAGACATACGGAACCTCTTGTTTAGGAAGGGAAATTATGAAAAAAGCGATAGGAATAGACATCGGCAGCGCCAATGTAAGGCTGGCAGTCTCCGGTCTGGATACGAAAATATACTTTGAACCCGCCGTTGTGGCTGTCAGTCGCGACGACGGACGGAAGGTCATGGCCTGCGGGAACGACGCGCATTATCTGTATTCCCGAATACCTGGCGGTGTCAAGCTCGTGCATCCCTTCACCGGAGAAACCGCTCCGGATCCGCTTTATTCGGAGGCTCTGCTTAAATATGTAATAGGAAAGTGCAGGCTTCGAGGCCCTGACGCGTATCTTTCCTACTCCGGCAAACATACTAAAGAGGCGGAAAAGATCGTCGTCGATGCGGCACAGAACGGCGGGGCGGGCAGCGTGATTTCGGTCGACCCGTCTTACGCGGCGGCATGCGGATGCGGCTACAGGGGAATGGGCGAGAACATCATAGCCAATATCGGCGCCTCGGTCTGCGACATCGCCGCATATTCGCATTCGAAAATGGTGGAACTGCGCACCTGCGGCTATGCCGGACGTGCCGTTGACAAATCTATTGGCACGGGCATCTTTCACAAATACCGCTTTTCCATTACGCCGGATACTGCGGAGAGCATAAAGCTTTCCTTTGTTTCGTTGACAAAACCCGCGGATACGCCGTTTGTCATTCCTGTGACAAAGCCGACGGTAGGGCTTCCCTGCAGGCTTACGCTGACGCCCGCAGAGGTGTCGGGATTTGCTGAAAAGGTGACAGACGAACTGATAGATGAGATAGTCGAAGTGTTGAGGAATATGCCGGCCGAGCCGGACAAAATCGTTCTGACGGGAGGCGGAGCAAAGCTGAACGGTTTTCCCGCGGCGCTTGAATCGATAGTCAGATTGCCGGTCGTTGTTGCAAACGAGCCGGAGAATGCCGTTATCAGGGGCATTATTCATATCATAGACAGCGATGAAGGCTGAACCCGACAATATTGATTTTTCACTCGGTGAGGATGATTTTCTGATACCTTTCGGCTTTACCGAAATGCGCGGAGCGGAAAAAATAACCTGCCTTCCGGGATATGAAAGCGAACTTCTGAAATTCGGAACGCCCGAAGATGACATAGATTTGATAACCGGATTTTTTACATCGGAGGGGAAAAAACACGGTTATGAAACCGAGATCGCCGAAACGCTGATTTTCACCTGCGACGGCGGTTCGGTGAATGGAGACGCTGTTCTTGACAGCTCGGAAGCTTTACGCGATCTGGAAACATATGTGAGTCTTGTGGAATTTGACGTATCTGAAGATGAAGGATCCTGTATCTGCGCTACGGTGCTTGACGGGACGATAGTCTCTGCTGCATGGATCAATCCTTTTTCTGACGCCCGGGACGGCGATATTGCCGTGGAGACGGCGGAAGGATTTGAAAACAGAGGATTTGCAGCCTCCAACGTCGCGCTGCTTTGCAAAATGATTCTGCGCGAAAACGGAAGGGCCACGTATATCGCCCGGACCGACAACCGCGCTTCGGTGCGCGTCGCCGAGAAGGCGGGACTTGCAAGGTGCGGTAAAGAGTTCCGCGTGCTGTGGTTTAAATAAGGGGGATTTATGGCATTTGACGCCGGATTTACGTGTGCTGTCGCTTCGGAACTTTCGGACAGGCTTACAGGCGGCAGAATTGAGAAAATTTTTCAGCCGACACGGGATTCCGTGCTTTTTTACGTTCATCCCGAGCGCGCGGCGACGCTGAAGCTGATAATTGACGTCAATCCTTCAAACTGCAGAATGGGGATAACCCGC
>JAFZTO010000019.1 GCA_017618795.1 Clostridia bacterium
CCAGCTGCGCGGGCGGTCGGGCCGGCAGGGAGACCCGGGCGAAAGCCGCTTCTTCCTGGCGCTTGACGACGACCTAATGCGCCTGTTCGGCTCGGAAAGGATAGCCGGAATCGTAGACAGACTCGGTCTTGAAGAGGATCAGCCCATAGAGGCGCGAATTCTCTCAAACTCCATCGAAAACGCCCAGAAGCAGCTTGAGGGAAACAACTTCGCCCGCCGCAAGAACGTCCTCAGCTATGACGACGTGATGAACCAGCAGAGAACGATAATATACTCTCAGCGCCGCGAGGTGCTCGACGGATGCGACCTGCACGACAAGATTCTCGGCTATATCGACTCGACGGTCGAAAACCGCGTGTACTCGGCGCTCAATCCCTCGACGCCAGAAGAATGGAGCTTTGCGCCGATAAAGGAGTATTTTGCCGGAACGCTCTGCGCTCCGGGAGATTTTAATTACACCGAAGATGAAATGAACAGAATAGTTCCCGATGAAATTGCAGAAGAGCTTAAGGCGCGCGCTCACAATCTGTATTCGGAAAAGGAAAAACTGTTCGGCACAGATCAGATGCGTGAGATAGAGCGCGTCGTTCTGCTGCGAAACGTCGATACGCACTGGATGGATCATCTTGACGTCATGGATGATGTAAAGGGCAGCATAGGCCTCAACGCCTACGCGCAGAGAAACCCGATATCAGAATACCGGATTGCCGCCGCAGACCTGTTCGACGAAATGGTGGAATCCATCAAGGAGGACACGGTGCGCATGCTTCTTTCGGTTCAGCCACGCAGACAGGAGATAAAACGCGTCGAGGTTGCCAAGGTCACCGGCGAGGGATTCAGTGGCGGCCAGATGGTAAAAAAGAAGCCCGTCGTACTGAAAAAAGCCGAAAAGGTTGGCAGGAACGATCCGTGTCCCTGCGGCTCAGGCAAAAAATACAAAAAATGCCACGGCGCAAATCTGCCTGACGACCAATGAACACAGGATTTGTCACAGCGGGGCTGTTCCTGCTGTTCGAACCGGAAATATCCTTTGCGGATATACTGCCTGATTTTATAGGCCTGCTGCTCATACTCAAGGGAATAGGCAGGATGGCTCTTGTATCGCCGTCCGCGGAGGACGCCGTAAAATCGTTCAGACGCGCCGCCGCATGCAGCGCGATAAAACTCGCAGTTCTGCTGCCGATGATTTCGGTCACCTCCTCCGATCCCGCGTTCAACATGATTTTCACACTGGTGTTCGGCATAGCGGAATGCCTGTTTGTTATTCCCGCCTTCGCGAAGCTCGGCGACTCGATCGAATGGTTTTCGTCAGTAACAGGAAGGCAGAGCCTCAAAACCGGAAAAATGACAGCCTGCGTCGGCGTGATGTTCATTCAGAAATACGTCTTTGCGCTGCTCCCGCAGCTCGTTTACCTAGACGTGCAGGAGCTCGATCTGTTCGACGGATCGGTGTATCCACTCGCAGGCTACAAGACCCCGCTCGTCATAATCTGTTTCACTCTGTCTCTTGTCGCCGGCGTCGTATGCCTCATTCTCCTTAAGCGCTTCTTCAGGAAAATAAAACTTGACACCGGGCTTCTGAGGGACATAAACACCATGCTGTCCTCCGCCCGCATACCCGCCGGCGAGGAAAAGCTGAAAGCCATAAAAATCTTCGTTGCGCTCCTGCTGTGCGCAGTCTGGACAGGTTTTCCGCTCGAAATAGACGGAAGCAGGCTTATACCGGCCGTCATCCCGGCGTTCTTCTCTATGCTGGCGGTGATTTATATAAAAAACGCCGCCGCGCCTCAAAAAGCGACAAAAACATGGGCAGTTCTGTTTGCGGGAGTGAGCGTGCCGGTTTTCGGAGTGCTCACCTGGTTCAACACCATGTACAATGACTACGCTTCCGCAAACATAAAAAGAGTCGCTGACAAATTCATACCCGCAGTCATAGCCTACATCACGTTCCTTATCGTTTTCGCGGTGTTCGCCGTATTGCTCCGAAAGCTTATCGGACAGCTTGTTTACTTCCATACCGGAGTGCTGTGGGAAAATCCGTACATCACCCACAACTCGTCTGTCGAACGGCAGCGGGCGGGACTTTACAACCGCTTCAATCTTTGTCTTGCTCTCGCTCTCATGATTTCCGTCGCAGGTTCCGCGACGTTTGTTCTGCGCTACACGGTCGACTGGATACGCCTTCCGTATCTTGCGTTTTATCTCGTGTTCGCCGTTATTCTGACGTCGTCCCTTCTTTCGCTCCGTTCAATGTGCAGCGAAAAATATTCAGAAAAATCACTGAATCAACGGTAAAACAATATGGCAAAAAACAAAAAAAACAACAAAAAAAAGCATCTGCTGTACGATATTTTCAACCCTTCCGGCAACGGAAAGGGTGTCAGCAAAGAGGAAGCGAAAAAGCCGAGAAACGTAAAGTTCTTCTTTACGCTTTTCTTCCGCAACTTCAACATGATGTTCGCGCTGAACATATTTGCGATCATCGGCAACTTCCCTCTTCTGTTCGGGCTTTTCGCCCTGACCGGCAAGCTGAATAACGAGATGTCGGCGCCGGCCTCCTGCCTGTTTCCCGTTCTTTATGGAACAAGTCTGATAAGCGGGCTGTCACCCTCCTCGCTCGCTCTTTTCGGCGTGCACGGAACACAGGCAACGTCCTCTTTCTACACGACCGCGACCTATATTTTTCTCGGCGTTTCCGCTCTTGTCGTATTCACTTGGGGAATTGTGAACGCCGCGACCGCCTATGTGATGAGAAATCTGACAAAGGGGGAACCAACGACCTTTTTATCGGACATACGCTACTCGGTTAAGCGCAACTGGAAACAGGCTATGCTGTTCGGTATAATCGACCTGCTGCTCCTGTTCGTCATTGCCTACGACCTGCTGATTTTCTTTCTCGGGACAAGAACGTATTCGACATTCTATTCGGTCCTGCTCGGCGTCATGGTGATAATCGCGCTTATGTACACCATCATGCGCTACTATATCTACACCATGATGGTAACATTCGACCTCAACATTTTCAAGCTCTTCAAGAACGCTCTGATTTTCGCGATAATAGGCTTCAAGCGCAACATCGCCGCTCTGCTTGGCATGGCTCTCGCCGTCGGGCTTGAGGTGCTGCTGTACATAACGATAATGCCGCTGTGCTTCGCTCTGCCGGTCGTCATACTTATCTCACTGTTCAATTTTATGGGCTTCTACGCCGTTTACCCGGAAATAAAGAAAGTAATGATAGATCCGTATTATGTTTCCGACAGCGTCGGAGCCAAGACACACGAACAGGCGGCGAAAGACGCACCGGAGGAACGCCCCGAGCCCGTATTCAAAGACAGAGGATGACATGCGTATTCTGACGGTCGGCGAAAACGACAGCGGACAGCGCCTGGACAGATTTCTCACCAAAGCGGTGAAAAACATGCCTCAGTCGCTGATGTACAAGTCCGTAAGAACAAAAAAAATAAAGGTCAACCGCTCGCGCGCCCAGATCGGGCAGATTCTTAAAACCGGCGACACCGTTCAGCTGTTCCTGCCTGACGACGTTTTCGGGGACGGAAACGAAAAGAACATGACCGAGGCCGTACTGTCGCATACGACGCCTGTCTTCGACGTCGTTTATGAGGATAAAAATATCCTTGTTGTGTTCAAGCCCGCCGGGCTGTCCGCCCACGTGGACGAAACCAACGACACAAACAATCTTCTCACGCAGATACAGGCTTATCTGTACAAAAAAGGAGAATATTCCCCGCTTGCCGAGCAGTCATTCTCCCCTGCTCTCTGCCACCGCATAGACAGAAACACCGAGGGGCTCGTCATGGCGGCAAAAAACGCCCCGGCTCTTCGTGAGGCGGACAGGC
>JAFZTO010000197.1 GCA_017618795.1 Clostridia bacterium
ATGGGTGAGTCCCAGGGTACTGTACGTCCCGTGTCCCGTATACGCGCAGCTGATCTCGAGTCCGTTCCTTTCGCATGCCGCCGCCGTCTCTCTCTGCCATCTCTTCAGGTACTCCCCGTCTGAGTACAGCATATCGCATTCAGTATCCGCGCTGCTCTCCACGTACTTTATTCCGCTTTCTCTTATTATCTCCGCCCATCTTTCCGGCTTTGTCCATCTCTTTGTCGCAAAGCAGTTATCTATCGCTATATATATCTTTGGGTACATCTCACGCACCTGCTTAATATTTTACGACATTATTGTACCACATTTTTTCCCGGGTGTCAATATGTGATTGCAATTATGATTAGTAGTCAAAAAGCAGGGACATTTCCAATCATTTCCGCTCATTTTCGCTCATTTCTCCCGTATATCCGCGCTTTGTATGAAAGCAGAAACGAAAAAAACAAAACGGACCGTGCAAAAAGTCCGTTTTGCGTATGACATATGTCCCCCGCCAGTCTGTTTCCGGCATTCCGCCCTTACCGAGACGGGAGGTCCTTTCTCCGATAAAACGCAGTCCGCTGCAGCCGCTGTCTAATTGAGATCGTCCGGCGGAAGTTCCAGCGCGTCGCTCTCCTGCCCGGAGGACGGAGGATAAACGCCGAGATACTCCTCGAGGGTTATGCCGCGGGTGAATATTTCGGTTGCGGCGTCGCGGCCCACGAATCTCCAGTGCCACGGTTCGTACTTGTATCCGGTAATGTCAATCTGATTTTTCCCGTACCGGAGTATGAATCCGAAATGGTACGCGTTTTTCGACAGCCACTTGAACCAGTCCGACTTAGCGAACGAATCGCTGACCGGCGTGAAATCGAGGCACAGCCCGGTATGATGCTCGCTCTGCCCGGGTATTGCCGAATAGGTGTTGACAAGCTGCCTTATCTGTTCGTCGGTATAATTCGGGTGCTTTTCCTTCTCCTGCCTCGTATACTTTGCGAACAGGTTGTACTGATATTCGTAAGACCGGTAGGCCAGCTTTGTGTTGTACGAAACCGTCTTGCCGGTCTCATACTTGTACTGGGCAAACATTGCCTGAAGCGCGAAGTACGCCTCTTTCATCATGCCGGTTTTTTTGTAAAGGTCGGGCAGATAGTCCTCCGGCACCTCGTTCTGTTTGTTTACGAGCGTGAGGTTTTCGGTTTTTATGTATTCAAGATATTTCGCCGCTCCGGAGCAGTATTTGTAACCGCCGTCCGTCGTCAGATCGTCCTTTTTTGCGGTTTCGGGAGCAGGCTCCGTGACCGGAGGCTCTGTAACAGGAGGCTCGGTAGCCGGCGGCTCGGTAACCGATACGACTATAGGCTCGGTATCCGTTCCGCTTCCGGAATCAGGCACCGTTTCCGGAGCCGCGGTTAAGGGTTCGGATTCCGCAGTGTTTTGACGGTCCGAAGTATCGTTTTTCAAATCCGGCGTGCTTTCGGAACCGTATGCCGAGGAAACGTCTCCGCTTCCTACGTCAGAATGACGTATCTGTGCGCACGACGCGAGAATAAGCGCCGCAAGCACCAAAACAACAATTTTTCTCATTTTATAAATCCCTAATGAAATTTATGCGCTCCGCATCCGCGGAACCGCTTTGCAGTCCTGACATTATTATACCACTTTTTTCCTCAAAAGTAAATACATTGTCGGAAACGCGCGTGATTTTTCGAGATAATTTAAAAAAAATGCAAAACGTGCCTTGTCCCGCTTGACTTAACTCAAAATATTTGATATAATTATAATATCCGAAGAAACGCTTTGGAAAGCGGACTTTTCCGATCCGTGCGTTTCCGGCGGCAATCCGCCGGTTTCACAGGTAAAAGACCGCTTACGTAAACCATAAAAGGGGAAAAACAAATGAAAAACATCGACAAGAAAAAAATCATCCGTCTCGCCGTCTGCGTGGCCGTACTCTGTTTTCTGATACCGCTTGGCTTCCTGACCAAGATCTTCAATTTCTCGCGGCTCGGGACCGATATAGGCCTGACCTTCGGTAAGATCGCCAAGCTGCTTATTATGGCGCTTGCCGTGATAGCCTTCGAAACGCTGATAGTCATACTTCTCAAGCTGATCAATCCCAAAAACCATCACGCAAAGACCCTTATCTCGATAACGTCCAGCATTCTGAAATACGTCGCCGTTATCGTTATAGTGTGCTGGGGACTGACAATAATAGGCGTCAACGTGTCGACCGTGTTCGCGAGCGTCGGAATACTGGCTCTCGTCGTCGGCTTCTCCGCCGAATCTCTGATCGCAGACGTGGTCACCGGAGCGTTCATGCTGTTTGAAAACCAGTACAACGTCGGGGACATCGTCGAGGTCGACGGCTTCCGCGGAACCGTTTCGGATATAGGAATTCGCACCACGTGCATTACCGATCCGGGCGGAAACATAAAAATAGTCAACAATTCATCAATGAAAAACATCCTGAACCGCTCCGACAACGCTTCCAGAAGCGTCAGCGACATAGGAATTCCGTACGAAACGGATATTCTCAAACTCGAGCAGGAAATACCGCGCCTGATGCAGGAAATATACGAGAAGCATACCGATTTGATGAAAAAGCCGCCCGTATATCTCGGGGTCTCGGAACTGGGCGAGTCCGCCGTCGTGCTTCGCTTTGTCGTAGAGGTCGAGGAAAAGGACATCTATACCGGAGCGCGCACGCTGAACCACGATCTCTGGATCGCGCTCCGCTCGGTAGGCATAGAGGTTCCGTTCCCGCAGATAGACGTTCATTCGAAGTAATATGGGAACGAGAAAAATTTCCAATCTGGATTTTTCCCCGCCCTCAAACGAATTCATACCGCTGACCGACCAGGAGAACCGCATCGCGCCCGAATATTCGGGCATAACCGACGAATACGCCTCATACTCTCCGGCTCCCGCAAAAACGGAGAAAAAGATGTCCGCCCACGAGATGATGAAGAAGATGTTTCTCGCTCCCGTTCTCGGAATCATCACCGTCCTGACCGTTGCGTCGTCCGCTTTCGGCACGGACATGATATCGTCTTTCTTCGGCGACATTCTCGGATCGCTCGGCATAGGATTCCCGAATCTTCCGAATCTTGAACCGAACGGCTACGTTTCGTTTATGGACTACGGAGTGATGGACGAGGAATACGTGATACTCGAATCCCGGAACGGAGAGTCTGTTTTCCTGTGGGCGGGAGCCGTATACGAACGCGAGCCTGTCCCGATCGAAGGAGCGGAATACGACCGCGAGAGCAACACCCTTTCTCTTACGGATTTCAGGGGCGACGATTTCATCCTGAACGTCAACCTGATGGGCAACGGGTTTACTCTCTGCCTGGAAGGCGAAAATACGCTCGGCGAAATACTGATGTGGGGCTTCTACTACGGCGGAAGTCTGAAGATCGTCGGAGAAGGCAATCTCACCGTCAACGCAAACCAGGAGAACGAATACGGGATATATTTCCAGGCCGAGCACAGCGAGAGCTGCCTTATGATAGACAGGGACGTCGAGTTTGTCGACGTTTACGGGACCCAGGCGGCGTTTTACGTGAGCGATTCCACTCACGGACGCGGAATGTACGTGGCGTCCGGTCTTTCGCTGACCGGAGGCAGAGCGGCCGAGGTCGAAAATGTGGGTTCGGAATATCCGGACGAATATTACGAGGAAGAACATCACATGCACGAGTACAATCTTCCCCAGGCTTACGATTATTCCATATTTGAAAACGGCGAAATGTCAAAGCACATAACCGTTTCGCATTAAAAGGACACAGAGAAAATGAAAGTAATTGACGTTTACAAGCAGTATTTCGCAGCCGACTGCGTATACAACACGGTTAAGCGCAACGGCGTTTCCGTCACGCTGACCGCCACAAGCGACGCGGGGACCGTAAAATACGACGTTTCCGTCAGCTTTTTCCCGCACGTCGACGATGAGGATTACGCGGTAAGCTACGACGCGTACGCAGAAAAGGAGATCTATTCGTCCAAAGGACGCCGCTCCAAAAAAAGAGAGGCCGAGCTTTTGAAACGGTTCCGCGACGAAGCGGACTCGCTTGCGGATTCTCTCGGAGGGAAGATATTCTGGGACAGACCGCTTATCGAGGCGAGATACGGATAAAAACGCTTTTCCGGTACGGCAGACTTTTTAAGCAATTGACAATACATAAAAATCGGAGCAGGTATGCTTGAACTGAAAAATCTCTCCTTTTCCGTTAAAACGGAGGAAGGAGAAGAAAAGAAAATAATTAACGATCTGAATCTCACCGTAAAAGACCGGAGTTTTCTGGCGGTCACCGGGCCGAACGGGAGCGGAAAATCCACTCTCGCCAGACTTATTGCCGGAGTTGAAAAGCCGACGGGCGGACAGATCGTTCTCGACGGGCAGGATATAACGGACATGGGCATTACAGAGCGGGCAAAAGCCGGAATAGGCTTTGCCTTTCAGTCGCCTGTCCGTTTCAAGGGGATCAGGGTATACGACCTTCTGCGAATAGCGGCCGGCAAAAAACTCACTCCGTCGGAAGCGTGCGAATATCTGTCCGAGGTCGGACTATGCGCAAGAGACTACGTCAACCGCGAGGTTAACGGCTCTCTTTCCGGCGGCGAAATAAAGAGGATTGAAATCGCCACGGTCCTGGCGCGGCAGTGCAGACTCACCGTCTTTGACGAGCCGGAGGCCGGTATCGACCTGTGGAGCTTCCAGAACCTTATCCGCGTGTTCCGGTCAATGCGCGAGAATATTCAGAACAGCTCCATGATCGTCATTTCCCATCAGGAGCGCATTCTCAGCATCGCCGACGAAATAGCCGTCCTTGAGGACGGACGTATC
>JAFZTO010000198.1 GCA_017618795.1 Clostridia bacterium
CTGTTCCGGCAGGGATCAGTTTACCGATTATTACGTTCTCCTTGAGCCCGATAAGTCTGTCGATCTTGCCCTTGGTGGCGGCGTCGGTGAGCACCCTCGTCGTCTCCTGGAAGGAAGCGGCGGACAGGAAGCTGTTTGTCTGAATAGACGCCTTGGTGATTCCGAGCAGAACGGGCTCGCACGTAGGCAGGCGCAGAGTTCTTCCCTCTTTATCTGTATCTCCGGCGTCAATCCTTGCCTGGATCTCGGCTTTCCTGCTGTTGAAGTCGCCCATATCGATGGTCGTACCCGGAATGATGTCGGTATCCCCGGCGTCAGTGACCAGTACGCGCCTTGTCATCTGACGTGCAATAACTTCAATATGCTTGTCGTTGATATCGATGGACTGAGAGCGGTAGACCTTCTGGACTTCGCGCAGAATGTAGTCGTAGACGGCGTCGAGGCCGTTTACGCGAAGAATGTCGGCGGGAGCCTTGTAACCCTCGGTCAGTCCCTCTCCCTTGGTCACGAAATCGCCCTCCTGGACGATGATCCTGAGACCGTACGGAATGGGGTACGTCACCGTCTTTTCAGGGTCATCCGGGCTTGTGATAATCACTGCCCTCATCTTCTTGATCTCGCCGATGGAGACCACGCCGGACATTTCCGCGACTATCGCGCTCTTCTTGGGGCGTCTTGCCTCAAACAGTTCCTCAACACGCGGCAGACCCTGCGTAATGTCGGAACCGGCGACGCCACCCGTATGGAAGGTTCTCATGGTAAGCTGCGTACCCGGCTCGCCTATGGACTGGGCCGCGATAATACCGACGGATTCTCCTATCTGCACCACGCGTCCGTTGGACAGGTCGGCTCCGTAGCAGTGCGCGCAGACGCCGTGCCTGAGCTTGCATGTAAGAAGAGATCTGATTCTGACCTCGGTTATGCCGGCCTTCTCAATGGTCTTTGCCTGTTCGTCAGAAATCATGGTATTGTCCGCGACAATGACTTCGCCGGTTGCTGGATTAACAACGTCGCCGACGGTGAATCTGCCCACCAGCCTGTCGACCAGCGGCTCGATGATCTCCTTGCCGTCGCCGATGGCGGAAACGACCAGACCGTCTGTCGGACCGCAGTCGTCTTCGCGAACGATAACGTCCTGTGAAACGTCGACCAGACGTCTTGTAAGATAGCCGGAGTCGGCTGTCTTAAGCGCCGTATCGGACAGCGATTTACGCGCGCCGCGCGCCGCCACGAAGTAATCGAGTATGTTAAGTCCCTCGCGGAAGTTGGATTTTATCGGAATTTCCATCGTGCGGCCGTTGGTCGCGAACATAAGTCCGCGCATACCGGCCAGCTGACGCATCTGAGTCATGTTGCCGCGCGCGCCCGAATCGGACATCATCTTTATCGGGTTGTAGCGGTCAAATTCCTTTTGAAGGGCGTTGACAATGTCCTTGGTCGCCTCCTGCCAGATGGCGATGACATTGCTGTAGCGCTCCTCGTTTGTCAGCATACCACGTCTGTAGCTCTTCCAGATGCTCTCGACGTCCTGTTCCGCCTTTTCTATTATCTCGCTCTTTTCCTTCGGGATCGTGACGTCGGCGATGGAAATGGAGATCGCGGCCTTTGTCGAATACTTGTAGCCCATGGCCTTGATATTGTCGAGCACCTCTGCGGCAATGGTGAAGCCGTGCTTCTTTATGCAGAGGTCGACTATCTGCTTGAGCTGCTTTTTGCCGCAGACCGAGTTTACCTCAAGATCGAAAATTTTCGCCGGGTCGCTCCTGTCCACAACGCCTATCACATTGCCGTCGCGGTCCTTACCGTCGTTTTTGAAGCCTATATCCTGGGGTATCGGCTGATTGAAGATAAGACGTCCGAGGGTGGCGTCGATAATACGGGACTCGGTTTTTCCTTCCCATTCTTTCGTGACGCGCACTCTTATTGGCGTGTGAAGTCCAAGATCTCCGTTGGTATAGGCCATCATAGCCTCGTCGAAATCACGATAAACGTGAGGCGGATCGCTTTCTCCGGGCTCACCCGCTTTATCTATCGTAAGATAGTACGAGCCGAGGACCATGTCCTGCGAAGGGACCGTCACGGCGCCGCCGTCGACGGGTTTTAACAGGTTGTTGGCCGAAAGCATGAGCAGTCTTGCCTCCGCCTGCGCCTCAGCGGACAGCGGAACGTGTACAGGCATCTGGTCGCCGTCGAAGTCGGCGTTGAAGGCCGTGCAGACAAGCGGATGCAGTTTTATGGCGCGTCCCTCGACAAGCACAGGCTCAAATGCCTGAATCGAAAGGCGGTGAAGCGTAGGAGCGCGGTTCAGAAGCACGGGATGCTCCTTGATGACGTTCTCCAAAGCGTCCCATACGCACGGATCGACTCTGTCTATCTTCTTCTTGGCGTCCTTGACATTGGTGGCCTTCTGCAGCTCGACCAGCCTCTTTACGATGAATGGCTTGAACAGCTCAAGTGCCATTTCCTTGGGAAGACCGCACTGGTATATTTTGAGCTCCGGTCCGACAACGATAACCGAACGGCCGGAATAGTCAACGCGTTTGCCGAGCAGATTCTGGCGGAAACGTCCCTGTTTGCCCCTGAGCATCTCAGACAGAGATTTGAGGGGGCGGTTGGACGGGCCGGTAATAGGCTTGCCGCGGCGGCCGTTGTCGATAAGAGCGTCGACGGCCTCCTGAAGCATACGCTTTTCGTTGTAAATGATGATATCGGGAGCGTTGATCTCGATAAGACTCTTTAAGGTGTTGTTACGGTTGATAACGCGCCTGTACAGATCGTTGAGATCGGAGGCAGCGAAACGGCCGCCGTCCAGCTGGACCATCGGACGGATCTCCGGAGGAAGTACCGGTATAACGTCGAGGATCATCCATTCAGGACGGTTTTTTGAGCGGCGGAAGGACTCCACGGCGTCAAGCCTCTTTATCAGTTTGGACTTGCGCTGTGTAGTTGCGTGGCTGAGCTCTTCCCTGATCTTCGCCGATTCCTCGTCAAGGTCTATCTCGGTTAGCAATTCCTTTATTGCCTCGGCGCCTATGCCGATGCGGAAGGCGTTGCCGTAGCGCTTGCGCATATCGTCGTACTCGGGGGTCGTCAGCACCTGCTTCTTTTCAAGGTCGGTGTCGCCCGGGTCGAGAACGATGTAGTTGACGTAGTAAAGAACCTTTTCCAGCACCTTGGGAGTGATGTCGAGGAGAAGTCCCATTTTGGAAGGGATCGCGCGGAAATACCAGATGTGAGAAACCGGGCACGCAAGCTCGACGTGACCCATTCTTTCGCGTCTGACTTTCTTCTGTGTTACCTCAACTCCGCATTTTTCGCAGATCTTGCCCTTGTAGCGCACACGTTTGTATTTGCCGCAGAGGCATTCCCAGTCCTTGGTCGGGCCAAAAATCTTTTCGCAGAAAAGACCGTCCTTTTCCGCCTTCAAAGTACGGTAGTTGATCGTCTCAGCCTTTGTAACTTCACCGTAGGACCAGCTTCTTATAACGTCGGGGGAAGCAAGTCCGATCTTTACGGAATCAAAAATATTATGTTCCAAAGCTTTTTCTCCTTAATTACTCGTAGTCGTCCTCGTCGTCGTATCCGTCGCCGAAAACCTCTTCCTCGCTGTTTGCGTAGAAGGAATCGTCGTCGTCCCCGTTCTCGTCCTTTATGCTGAAGCCGTCAAGAGTGTCTGTATCGTATGCGTTGAGTTCCTCGGGCATATAATACTTCTCGCGGTTCATATAATCTCCCGGCTTGCTTGCGCCCTCGACGAGCGACAGCTCTACCTCGTTGTCGTCATGGTCGTACACACGTATGTCAAGGCAGAGTGCGCGGAGTTCCTTGACGAGGACCCTGAACGCCTCGGGAACGCCCGGAGTCGGCACGTTCTCGCCCTTGATTATCGCCTCGTAGGTATCAACACGGCCTTCAACGTCGTCCGACTTGACGGTCAGTATCTCCTGAAGCATGTAGGCGGCGCCGTAAGCCTCGAGAGCCCAGACCTCCATTTCGCCGAAGCGCTGGCCGCCAAACTGGGCTTTGCCTCCGAGAGGCTGCTGAGTTACGAGAGAATACGGTCCCGTGGAACGCGCGTGGATCTTGTCGTCGACCAGGTGATGCAGCTTGAGGTAATACATGAGACCGACCGTAACGGGATTGTCGAACGGCTCGCCGGTGCGGCCGTCGTAAAGCGTCATTTTGCCGGTTTCGCTCATTCCCGCCTCTTTAAG
>JAFZTO010000199.1 GCA_017618795.1 Clostridia bacterium
AAAAAAACAAGGACGGAAACTGAATTATCAGGTATACCGGTACGGTGACACCGGTCTGCCGCAGAAAAACAATATCAAAGTCACCGGGAATGGAAGTATATCATGGGAAAACTCAAATCCCACAGCGCATCATCCAAAAGATTTACGCTCACCAAAAGCGGCAAGGTTAAGCTCAATCACACCAACCGCCATCACAAGCTCGGCCTCAAAACCGCAAAACGCAAGAGACAGCTCCGCAGAACCGGATACCTCAGTGAATCTATGGCTCCGACCTACAGACAGCTCATATCCAAATAACGGAAACTGACAGGAGGATACAGAAATGGCAAGAGTTAAGGGCGCAATGATGACGCGCAAAAGAAGAAATAAAGTTCTCAAATCGGCGAAGGGCTACTGGGGTGCGAAATCCAAACACTTCAAGATGGCAAAGCAGGCCGTAATGAAGAGCGGCAACTACGCGTTTGTCGGAAGAAAGCTGAAAAAGAGAGACTTCCGTCAGCTGTGGATCGCACGCATTAACGCGCAGGCAAAGGTCAACGGCATGAACTATTCGACGTTCATGCACGGTCTCAAGCTCGCAGGAATCAATCTGAACAGAAAGATGCTCGCTGAACTGGCAGTCTCCGACAAGGAAGCTTTCGCTTCGCTTGCCGAGAAGTCAAAAGCGGCGCTTTGACAACCAATCCCCGGATGCCCCGGGGATTTATTGCATATTATCGGGACTTTTCCCGACATCGCAAAATGCTGAAATTCATCACATCACGCAACAATCCAAGGATATTGACCGCAGCATCCCTGTCGCGAAAAAAAGGGCGCGACGAGACGGGGCTTTTTATGCTTGAAGGCAAAAAGCTGCTCGAAGAGGCAATAAAATCCGGTGCGCCGCTTACCGACGTTTTCTGTACCGAGAAGCAAGTCGAATACTGCCTGTCTCTTAAACCTGAATGTGATGTAACCTGTGTAAGCGAACAGGTGTTTCTGAAAATTTCAACCGAAAAAAGTCCGCAGGGAATAATTTCATTGTCAAAACATATTGACAAAACCTGCAATTTGGATAAAATATTTATAGAGAGAGATTTTACAGACAATCATTCTGTGTTTGTGCTCTGCGGTGTACAGGATCCGGGAAACGTCGGGACAATTGTGCGCACAGCAGCGGCAGCAGGCATCGGAGAACTGATATTATCTGACGACTGCGCCGATGTTTACTCTCCGCGCGCGGTTCGGGCTTCCATGGGGGCGATTTTCCGTCAGAAAATCGCTTACGCGTCTTCCCTTTCGAACGCAATCGATATCCTTAAAAAGAACGGGTACAGTATTTACGCATCGGTACTTGACAAAAAAGCAGTCAGCATCGACAGTATCGACTGCACTGGCAAGACCGTGTTTATTGTAGGAAACGAGGGGCACGGCATTCCGAACGAGATCGTATCTGCTGCTGGACATACCGTTTACATTCCAATGAAAAACGGTGTTGAATCGCTCAACGTTTCAGCCGCCGCTACGATTTTCATGTGGAGTTGCCGCCAAAAACAGTAAGACAGGAGTTTTTTATGAACAGAAACCAGCTTCTGCGCATCTGGCTCGGCTGTTGCGTCGAGGGAGCCGTAAGAGACGGCCCGTCCCTTGAGGACGCATTCAGAGGCGACATAGAGGCAATATATAATGCAGATGAGTATACAAAAGTCGGAAACTTGCGCGAGACAACGCTGAAGCGTCTTGAAAACAAGGATCTGAGTGAGGCGGAGCGAATTGCAGAATACTGCGAAAACCGCAACATCCAGGTAATTGTTCCACGCGACACGCTTTTCCCGCAAAGGCTGTCCCTCGCCTTTGACCGGCCTATGCTTCTTTACGTAAAAGGCAACCTGACCGAGCTTAACAACCGACTCTGCGTAGCGGTAGTTGGAACACGCAAAATGAGTGACTACGGGGCAAGATGCGCCTACTCTATTACCTACGATATGGCCAAGGCTGGTGCAGTAATAGTCAGCGGAATGGCGACCGGAGTGGACGGAACCGCTCACCGCGCGGCGCTGGACGCCGGAGGCTATACGATTGCCGTTCTCGGTAACGGCCTCGACAGAGCATATCCGGCTGAGCATCACTTTCTGATGGACGAAATAGAAAAAAACGGCTGCGTCATTTCTGAATTCAAACCATTTACCCCGCCATACAAATGGAATTTTCCGATGCGCAACAGAATAATAAGCGGCATATGTCAGGCAACGTTCGTCGCTGAAGCTCCTGAAAGAAGCGGCGCTCTCAACACAGCCGCTCATGCTTTGGAACAACGCAGAAAAATCTACGCTGTACCCGGACGAATCGGTGAGGGTTCGACGGCAGGCACAAACGGACTGCTCAGAAACGGTGCGACTACGGTTTCTTCCGGGAGAGAGATAATCGCCGATTTTTCCGACCGTTACGCCACTCTCGATGAAACAAAAATCACTTCATCACCAGTCGCAGAAATAATAATTGAGCAGACGGCTGCTCTGAGAAAAAAGGCCTCGACACCGCACAAAGCAAAAGTCGTACCAATCGAAACGCCGAACGTGAAAATCGACACAGACGGTCTTGAACCCGATGAAGCGGCAGTAATGTCATGCTTTTCGTGCGGACGAACCCTCTCTGTTGATGAGATCGTTGCCTCAACGGGTCTTGCGGTCAGTACAGTGCTGTCTTCGCTTACGGTACTGGAAATTTACGGCAGAATCATTTCCCTGCCCGGAGAAAAATATGTTGCGGAATAATCCGCGATGAGGAATACCATGTCAAAGAAAAATCTTGTAATAATTGAGTCTCCGTACAAGGAGCAGACTATAAAGAAATATCTTGGCTCGAACTACAAGATTGTTGCGTCGATGGGTCATCTTCGCGATTTGCCAAAAAGCCGTCTTGGAGTCGACGTAGAACACGACTTCAGGCCCGAATATATAAACATAAGAGGAAAAGGCGATCTGATAAAGAAACTGAAAAAGGAAGCGGAGGAGGCGGATGCCATTTTCTTCGCAACAGACCCTGACCGTGAGGGCGAAGCCATTTCATGGCACCTCGCATCCGTTCTTTCCGTTCCGCAGGACAAAGCCAGACGAGTTTGCTTTAACGAACTTACGAAAAACGCCATAAAATCGTCGATAAAAGAGCCTCGCCCTATCGATATGGATCTTGTTAATTCACAGCAGACAAGGAGAATAATCGACAGACTCGTAGGCTATAATCTCTCTCCGCTGTTATGGAAAATTCGATCGGGGCTTTCAGCCGGAAGAGTTCAGTCGGTCGCCACACGCATTATCGTTGAAAGGGAGAATGAAATAAACGCATTCGTCCCAGTTGAATACTGGACCGTTGACGCGGAATTCCGCACAAAAAACGGGCAGATGCTCACTGCTCATCACGTTGGAAAAAGCGGCGATAAGGATGAAATAATCAATTCGGAGCAATCAGACGGAATCTGCGCAGACGTCGACGGACGCGACGCGGTTGTAACCTCCGTCAAAAAAAACATACGCCAGAAGTATCCGCAGGCGCCATTCACGACCTCTACCCTGCAGCAGGAAGCTTCGAAAAAGCTCGGCATGCGAACGAACAGGACCATGCAGGTGGCTCAGGAGCTTTACGAGGGGATCGATCTCGGGCATCAGAACGGCGGCGTTCAAGGTCTCATAACCTATATGCGAACCGATTCTCTTCGCATATCCGACGAGGCTGCGTCAAACGCTGAAAAATACATAGAAAAAACTTACGGCGAGGAATACGTTCCCCCTGCACGGCGCACATATAAGGCAAAAGGCAAGGTACAGGACGCCCATGAAGCAATCCGGCCGACAGACGTTGAGCACAGCCCGGACGCCATAAAGGATTATTTGACGCCCGATCAGTACAGGCTATATAGACTGATTTGGAACAGGTTTGTATCATGCCTGATGGCGCCCGCCGAATACGACACGACAACCGTCGACATAGAATGCGGAAAACACTGTTTTCGCGCCACAGGATCTGTCATGATCTTCCGCGGCTTTCTCGCCGAATACGAATCAAGCGATGACGACGACAGAAACACGTTTATCCCTTCCCTGTCAACAGGCGAACGCGTCACATGCTGCAAAATCACTGGCGAGCAGCATTTCACCGAGCCGCCGGCGAGATTTACCGAGGGCAGCCTTGTAAAATTCCTTGAAGAAAAGGGTATCGGTCGCCCCTCGACATACGCAACCACGGTATCGACCATTATCGACCGCGGGTATGTGACGCAGGACGGAAAAATTCTCAAGCCCACCGAACTCGGAAAGCTGACAAACGACATAATGACGGCAAATTTCCCCGACATCATCGACTACACCTTCACCGCAAATCTTGAGGAAGGACTTGACGATATCGCCGGGGGCACACGCGACATGCTCGATCTTCTTAAGAACTTTTACGCCGATTTTGAGAAAGAGCTCCGAAAAGCACAGGATAAGCTTAACAGCGAAAAAATAAGCGCGCCTGTGGTTGAAACGGATATTATCTGTGAAAAATGCGGAGCAAAAATGGTAATACGTCAGGGAAAGCGGGGAAAATTTGCCGCCTGTCCAAACTATCCTGTCTGCAAAAACACCAAGTCGATTGACCAAAACGGCAACATTGTCGAAAACGAGAAAAAAGAACCGGAGCATATCGGCGAAAAATGTGAAAAATGCGGAGCTGAACTTGTAAAGCGTGTCGGAAGATACGGTGAGTTCATCGCCTGCTCCAACTACCCGACGTGCGACTACACGCGCGAGATTGTACGATCGACAGGGGTAAACTGTCCTCTCTGCGGCGGACAGATTATTTCACGGTTTTCAAAGAAGGGGTCGCAGTATTACGGGTGTTCGAATTACCCGTCATGCAGCCTTATGCTGTGGGATCGCCCGACAGGTGAAAAATGCCCCGATTGCGGCTCGCTCCTCATAATGAAGAAATCAGGCAAAGTTGTCTGCTCTAACAAAGAATGCAGATACAAAAAGGTCGGAAAAAATGACTGACGCAGTAAACGTCATCGGTGCGGGTCTTGCAGGATGCGAGGCCGCCTGGCAGGTTGCCAGGCGCGGCGTCATGGTCAATCTGTTTGAAATGAAGCCGCTCAAATTCTCGCCCGCGCATCACAGCGAGGGGTTCGCAGAGCTCGTCTGCTCCAATTCATTCCGCTCGCGTCAGCTTAGCAATGCAATTGGCCTGCTAAAGGAAGAACTTCGCACTTTAAGCTCTCTTATCATGCAGGCGGCCGACGCAAACGAAGTGCCTGCGGGAGCGGCGCTGGCGGTCGACAGATACAGCTTTTCAGATTTCATAACAGAAAAAATCGAATCCGAACCTCTGATAAACGTCATACGCGGTGAGGTTACGGAAATACCGGACGGAATAACCGTAATCGCAACGGGGCCTCTGACCTCAGATAAGTTCGCCAGGAAAATATCAGAGCTTGTCGGAGGGAGCTGTCTCAGTTTCTTTGACGCCGCCGCGCCAATAGTTGACGGCGCAACAATAGACATGAGCAAAGCTTACTATGCCTCACGTTACGGCAAAGGAGAGGCTGCATATATTAACTGTCCGATGGAGAAAAACGAATACGAAGCATTTTACGACGCTCTCACAAACGCACAGGAGGCTGCGCTAAAGGATTTTGACAAAGAGTCGCAAAGCGGGCTAAGGGTTTTCGAAGGATGCATGCCGATCGAAGTAATGGCAAAGAGGGGGCGCGACACACTTCTGTACGGGCCGCTCAAGCCCGTCGGGCTTCCCGACCCCTCAACCGGGCGGGAGCCGTATGCAGTTGTACAGCTCAGGCAGGAGAACATCGCGAAAACCATGTTCAACATGGTCGGCTTTCAGACGCACCTCACTTTTACCGAGCAAAAAAGCGTATTCAGGATGATCCCGGGACTTGAAAAAGCAGATTTTCTTCGTTACGGAGTAATGCACCGCAATACGTATATCGAATCTCCTCGCGTTCTTTCCGCGGATTATTCTCTCAAATCAAGACCTGATCTGTTCTTTGCCGGACAGATCACCGGTGTCGAAGGATACATAGAATCAACCTCGTCCGGCTGGCTTGCCGGCGTCAACGCTGCGCTCAGGGCCAAAGGCGAAAAAAAGTTCGTACTTCCGCCGACGACGGCGATCGGTGCGCTTTCACACTATGTTTCAAATGGTCAGATTTCGGACTTTCAGCCGATGAACGCGAATTTCGGCATAATGCAAATGCCGGTCATTAAAATCAGGGGCGGAAAAAAAACACGCAACGAATACGTTTCACGCCTCTCACTTGAATACCTCAGGAATACGGAAATAAAATGAAAATCATCGTTGACGCAATGAGCGGAGACAATGCACCGCAAGCACAGCTTGAAGGAGTTGCAAAGGCGGCCGAGGATTACGGCTCGGTTTGTTTCGCCGTTGTCGGCAACCGTCAGGAATTAACCGACACGGCGCGCAGACAAAACTTCGAAATATTCAGAAGCAACGTGGAACTTATTCACGCAATTTCAGTGATTAGCATGGAGGACCACGCGCTTTCGGTCGTACGCGAAAAGCGCGACAGTTCCATGCGTGTGGGGCTGAAAATGCTTGCCGACGGAGACGGCGACGCCGTTGTGTCCT
>JAFZTO010000200.1 GCA_017618795.1 Clostridia bacterium
CCCGACGCGTCTATTGACGAGACGTTTAAGCACGCGAGGCTTAACGTTGAATACTCCTGGTTCCGTCCGTACGGATGGATCGAATGCATGCATCACTGGCCGACCATGTGGCACATGGAACATACCGCGATGGAGGAATGGGCAGGCAACTCCGACAGAACCAAAGAACTGCTGCGCTCGCAGATGAAATTTCTCTTTTCCAACGGTGCCGTTCCTGATATGTGTCCGGAAGGGCGCGGACGACGGGAATGGGGCGGAAACAACCAGTTTTTCTTCCGCGAGGTCATGCACTATCTGGAGATGACCGGAGATTATGATTTTGCCGTTGAGGTCGAACCATATATGGACAGAATTCTCGCGCAGACTTTCCGCGAGTATGATCCGCTGAGTGAAGGGGTTATCGGCTGGGGAACGCAGATCGGCAACCAGGAGGATTTCGAAAGCACCCCTGGGAAGGGTTCGGGAACCGGATGCGAGGGCGCACGTATGCTTGAAATAATGTCCTGCGTAAAGTCTTTGCTTGGAAAGAACGAAGAAGCGGACTATTATCTTAATGCGTCAAGGCATGCGCTGGCCGCAGTGAAGAAAGAACTGTGGATGGACGATGTCGGCCGTTTCGCGTGGTATACTGACTCGCAGGGTGTTAAACATCTTGAAACGTCGTACCACGGCATCGTTTACCCGATCATATACGGACAGCTCACAGATACGGAGGCAGTCAGTTCAATAGACCATCTCAGACACCGTATGACCGGTGCTCACGGGGAAATGTATCAGTCTAACCATTTCGGCGAGCACGCGTACTGGGGGCTTCCGACGTGGGGAATGCAGTGCGGATCGAACATGCAGCCGTTCGCGACTGCCGCATACGCAAAGCTCGGAATGAACAACGACGCTGTCCGTCCGCTTAAGTTTATCGCAGACATTGTAACGGGGCCGTTTCAGCGCGGTTCCTTCCCGGAAACGGCAAACGAACTTCAGCTTGCATATTTCTCTCCGTCCGCCGCGGTGTATGCGCAGGGGATAATCGAATCAGTTTTCGGTCTGAGTCTGAACAGGCTAAACGGAACAATGACGTTCTCGCCGTGCTTCCCGGATGACTGGGACAGCGCTGAAATCAGGCTTCCTTTCGTGCACATGACATACAGGCGTATAGGGACCAGAAAGATATTCGTCTGCGAACTTAAAGAAGAGCTTATATGCAGATTCAGCGAAAAAACCGTTCCGGTTTCAGGGGTAAAAGCTCAACTGAACGGCAGTCAGATAGACGTTGCGACATCGGAGCATGCGGGATGGTTCGAATTATCGGCGGATCTCGGGAAAACCGATTCGTTCACTTTTGAGCTGGACGAGACGCCCGTACTTTTCAAAGTCGAATATATTCCTGTCGTTCCGGAAAACGGAGTAATGACTGTTTCGGTTACGGGTTGCGAAATAACGGGCGTAACCGATTGCGGAGGGAATTTCTCAAAGACGGAGCAGACAGAACCGGGGAAAGTCGTTCTTACCGCCGGGAAATGGCTGCTAAGACCTTATGAAAAATACGGATGGTTCGGCTTTATGAATTTCGCGAGACGCATGTTTGTTCTGCATCTTAAGGCCGGGGAAACAGAGTTTGATTATCCCTGTTTCGCTGTAATCGTTCCGCCGGTGACGATAGACGGCGTTTGTTCCGACGGTCGGCTGATCTTGACTGTGGTGAATTCTTCCGATTATTCCTTTACAGGTCCCGCCACACTGCTCTACGCTTCCGAAAGCGCCTCGGTCAACATTCAGGTCGCCCCGGGCGGGAAGACAGAGATTTCTTATGCTCTTTCTGAAAAACAAATGGAGTGCGTCACAGCAGGAACAAACCGTGCAGTGCTGATTCTGGGCGGGCAGAGCGTCGATTTCACGTTCGAGTCGAAAACGTCCGCGTGCCGGTACGAAGTGCTCTCCCTGAACAGCGAATCGCTCGTTACACGCGATTTCTGGAACCACTGTTCCGGAAGAATCGGAGGGCATCGTTCCCATATGTTCCTGTGTCACGATTCGGTGCGCTTTATGGAGGGGCTGTTCGAAAATCATTCAGAAATAGACATTCTTCCCGGCGTTCCGGTCATATTGAATAAAAGCGGATTTATTCCGCTGGACAGCGAAAAGTACAGAAACGTCAGCGTTCCGCTCAACGGGCTCAGGGCGCGTAAACTGTACGTTCTGTTGTCCTCGTTTATAACCAATCACAACATTTTCGGGGAAGTGTTCCGCTTTGAACTTGAGGCTGAAAGAAACAACGAGGCGTATATGCGCCCCGTAACCGTCAGAAAACTGCATTTCCCGGGCGATCTTGACATGGCTTATCCCGGAATCTGCAACTTCGGGTTCCCGACGTATGTTTCCGAGGAACCGCGGGGAGGCAGACCTGTTCTGCCGTCGGAATCTCATACTGATGACTACTGCGAAGCTGTTCCGCCGGCATATCCGCAGCATTTTCTGTGGACGAAAAACAAGACCATTGAAGTCGGCATGACGGTGTTTAATCTGATTGAGATCAGTCTGAATACTCCGCGCGAGCTTAAGGAACTTCGTGTCAGCGTGACCGCGGCCGAAGCTTCAGGCGGCATATTTGCTATAACCGCTGCGTGCGACTAAAAAGCACGTCCGGTTTGGACAGGTCAAATAATCAGAAGAGCTTATTATTTATACCGGTTAGGCCTTCAAAACAAACTCAGAAGACGTGTTTTGATATGATAAACAAAAGAATCCTTTTCATATTGCTGATATTATCTGTAATTCATCTATTCACATCTTGTGGAAACGGAGAAAATAAAACGGACAGCACTTCAAATAATTTGGGAAATACCACCGCAGAAGTAACGGAAATAACATCTTCTCAAACGTATAAGGAAGCTAACCCCGAAGACGCTGTCTGTCTTTTCAAGGATCCGTTTTTCAAGAGAGGCATGTATTTTACCGGAATAAAAAACAGCCTTATCAACGGCCGTTTCGGCTATTCTCTTTCGGTTCCCCAATGGCTCTATACGCAGGAAGGCAGCAAGCACAATCTTGGCAGGGAAGGAGCATACTCAAGCCCGTCCGAGGGCGTCCATGTATATGAGGACACCTCCAAACTGCTGTACATCGATACAAATACCGGACTTTTCAGGCTTGGGATTTACGGAAGCCGGGATTATACCGCTCCGAAAATAAGCGCCGGCGCTTTGGTTTCTCCCACGTTTATCCGTGATATATATGTCAATGAAATGGATCATCTTTATGTAACCCTCGATTTTACTCTGGATGAGGTTACGAATCATATGGGTGCTGGCGAGTTTAACACAAATATACACACGATACAGTTCAATTTCTACATGTTTTTCCAGGACAGCAAAAGCACCCAGTGGTTCTATCTTGGTCTTCCACTGTATGACATACGCGGGACCGGTCAGACAACGTATATAGGAGGCGATGCCGGGACCGGAGGGACAATGGTTTATATCCCTAGCTGCAAGGCCGCTTACGGAAGCGAGGACCCGGCAATTGTCGGCGAACATTTTACGCAGACTGTAGATATTCTCAGATTTGTTGAAAACGCTTTCAGGACCGGAATCGCGAAAGGTTATCTGAAAGGATGCAAGCTGGATAATTTTTACGTTTCCGGATGCAACCTCGGTTGGGAGGTGTCCGGAAGCATGGACGGAATGGCAACCGTTTATGAGTTTAATGTCGGCTATATTCCAAAACAATAGCATGGGAACACTCTAAAAACCAGATTTTTAGATTATATCTGTATTTAAAATCGGCAAACAGATTATGCGAAAAACAATTGCAATAATTACAGTAGCGTTTCTGATGGTATCGGTTGCGGGAGTGCATTCCGGAGCGGTTTCCTTCAAAAATCAGGAAGTCGTGCCGTACTCAGAGAAAATTCCAATCGAAACGCCGCATTTCAAGCCTATACTCGACTGCGTATGGGACGAGGATTATCAAACGAAATATATAATAAAGGAAACCGAAAAACTGTTTCACGAGGGGACTTACATATCCACTGCCTGGTATGAGAACACACTGTATTTCTATTTGTTCGTCCCGGACACTTCGCCACAGGAAGAGCCATACAATATCGCTAACTACATGGCTGACGGTCCCTGGTTTGCTCTGTATTTCGGCGGTGATTTAAGAGGAAAAATGATATGGAAGGG
>JAFZTO010000201.1 GCA_017618795.1 Clostridia bacterium
GGCCGGCTGTCCGTAGTACGTGATCGAGGACAGAGAGCAGGCGGTTAAAAAGGCCGTTTTCGACTGCGGGGACGACGTTGTGATACTGCTTACCGGCAAGGGCCGGGAAACGCGCATGAAGCGCGGCACGGCATACATCGACACGCTGTCCGACGTGGACTACACGCTTAAATATCTTGAAGAATACAACAGGTCAAACGGAGAAAAGAGCTGATGTGCGGATTTGTCGGCTTCTGCGGCAGGGACTGCCCCGACCGCGGGATAATTAAAAAAATGTCGGAGAGGATCGCCCACCGCGGTCCCGACAGCGACGGGTATTTTGACGACGGGCGCACCGCCCTCGGATTCAGGAGACTTTCGATAATAGACCTGAAAGGCGGCGACCAGCCCATATATTCGTTTGACAGACGGTACGTCATAGTGTTCAACGGAGAGATATACAACTACCGCGAACTGCGCGACCGGATGAAAGAGGAGGGCAAAAAGTTTTCGACCGATTCGGATACCGAGGTCATACTGAGGGCATACGAAACCTACGGGAAAGAAACGCCGTCCATGCTTCGCGGGATGTTCGCCTTCGTTATCTGGGACCGTATGGACAAGGTTCTTTTCGGAGCCCGCGATCCGTTCGGAATAAAGCCGTTTTTCTATACCGGCGTGAACGGCACGCTCGTTTTCGGCTCGGAGATAAAGGGCATTCTGCAGTATCCGGGAATCAGGAAAGAGATAAACCCATGTGCTCTGAAAACATACCTCGAGTTCCAGTATTCCCCGCTCGAGGAGACCATGTTCAGTGGAATTTTCCGTCTGCCGCAGGGGTTTTACTTTACGTATTCGGACGGAAAGCTTGAAAAAACGCAGTATTTCGAACCGGAATTCGATGAAAAAAGCCGTTCGTTCGACAATGCCGTAAGTCTGATAGACGAAACGGTCTGCTCATCGGTCGATTATCATCAGATAGCGGACGTTGAGGTCGGATCGTTCCTTTCCGGGGGAGTCGATTCAAGCTACGTCGCATCGGTCGTGAAGCCGATGAAAACATACTCCGTCGGCTTTGAAAGGACCGGTTTCGACGAGACGGATCTTGCCGCCGGGCTGTGCAGGCGGCTGAATATGTCCAACACAAAGCGCGAGATCACGGCGGACGATTTTTTTGCCGCTCTTCCCGACGTACAGTATTACTCCGACGAGCCGCACGCGAATCTTTCCGCCGTTCCGCTCTGGTATCTGGCGGAGCTTGCGTCGAAGGACGTTAAGGTCGTGCTTTCGGGAGAGGGCGCGGACGAGCTTTTCGGCGGTTATGACTGGTATATAGAGAGCGACCATATGAGGCGCTACAAAAAGCTGCCGCGTTTCTTAAGAAGGGGCGTGTGCGCTCTGTTCGGTCACGGGAAAAACCACGTCGCACGTTTCTTTAAAAACGGCGCCGAGAGGGTCGAGGATACATATATCGGTCAGGCGTTTATCATGGATGACGACGAGGCCGACAGGCTGCTCGCACCGGAATGGCGTGCAAAAATAAGTTATCGCGATGTCACTGCCCCTTATTATGATAAGGTTAAGGGACAGGATGACCTGACCAAAAAGCTGTATATCGATATGAAGCTGTGGCTGCCTGGAGACATACTTCTCAAGGCCGACCGCATGACCATGGCTCACAGCCTGGAACTGAGAGTCCCTTACCTTGACAGGGAGGTCTGGGACGTCGCGAGAACGCTTTCAATCCCGCAGAAAACCCGTGGCAGAGAGGCAAAGGCGGCCTTCAGAGCAGCAGCCTTCAGGCATATCCCGCAGGAATGGGCGAACCGCAAAAAGGCCGGTTTTCTCGTGCCGTTCAGAGAATGGATAAAGGAAGAAAAATACGCCGGATGGGTGGAGAGCTGGCTTGACAGGCCTTACGTCCCGACTTTCTTCGACGTCGGAGCACTTAAGAGAATGCTCCTTGAACACCGCGAGGGGAAGAAAAACAACGCGCGGAAAATATATACCGTGCTTTGCTTTCTTATCTGGTATGACAGGTATTTTGTGAATGAAAAAGGCGATAATTGAGGCGCCGGTCTGCATGGGCTCTCCGACAAACGGATCGCAGTATGCTTTCCGCGAACTTGTCGGACACGGACTGAAGGATATTCTGGGCGCGGACGCCGCCGTTCCGATGGATGATCCCGGCGACGTCATGGACGTAAGCAGACGGCTGTACGGAGCTGTTTCAGAAAATATCGAACGAGGTTATTTCCCTGTCACGGTAGGCGGAGATCATTCATGCGCGATGGGGACGATCGCCGGCGCTGCGGAAGCGCTTGGCAGAGAGAATGTATCCGTTATTTATCTTGACGGGCACACGGATATAAACACCGAGAAAACGAGTCCTACCGGTTTTCTCCACGGAATGCCTCTCGCATCGGCTCTCGGGCTCTGCGAATCCGTGCACACGGTGGGGGAAAAGCAGAATATTTTCGGGGAAAACATTTATATTGTGGGGGCAAGAAGCATCGACGACGGCGAATACGGTATCATAAGGGAGAACGGCGTGCATCTCATTACCGCTTCGCGTCTGAAAAGCGAGGGCGCGGGCCGGATTGCCGCGGACATCGCCGGGCAGATAAAAACCCCTTATATCCACGTTTCATTTGACGTTGATTTCATGGACGGGGACGTGTTTCCGTCGACCGGCTATCGTATGAGCGGCGGCGCCACTCTGTTCGAAGCAGAAACTATTCTGAAAACTATCCTGAAAACAGGGAAAGTCCGCTCTTTTGACTGCGTGGAGTACAATCCGCTGCTGGACAGAGACGGAGCGGACAGGGGCAAACTTTTTTGTCTGCTGTCCCTTATCGCGGGCATATAGAAAGGAAAACTGAAATGGAAAAAACCGGATGGTATTTCAGCGATCTGCCGGACGGCTGGGTAGCAGACAAAGTGATCGACGCGAAGGACAAAAAAGGCATCGCTGTCATGACAGTCGGTTCGCTGCTTATTGCCGCTGCCGTTGCGGTTCCTCTGTATTTTGCCGGAAGAAAGCTTCCGTTTGAAGGATTCGGCGAAAAAATATTTATATATTATCTTTTGTTTATGGCCGCGCTTTTTGCATATATAGTCCTTCACGAGCTTACTCACGGCGCGGTGTATAAGCTGCTGACGCGGGAAAAGCTGACCTTCGGCATGACGCTTACGGTCGCTTTCTGCGGGGTCCCGCACATTTACGTGAAGAAAAGGGCGGCGCTCGCTTCGGTA
>JAFZTO010000202.1 GCA_017618795.1 Clostridia bacterium
GCGGAGAAGATCTTGCAGAGCATGTCCCGGTTTTTGATCTCCTTCTCTCCGCCTCCCGTCGCCCAGCGCAGACAGTCGGGCGTGTCCGGACTGCACGGCCGGATGATCATCCGTTTTTCCTCCGGATTGACCATGATCTGTACGTGCGTCACGCCGGGAAAGCGGCGCAGACAGGCCATGTTGAATTTCAGCCTGTTCACCCACATGGTAATCGAAGGCTCACGGGAATGCGCGAACAGTTCCGCCTTCGTGACCTGGTATCCGGCCAGGTCGTAGATTTCCTCCGGCGCCTCCTCAAGCGGGACGCTGTTATCAAAGTATTGCTTTTCGTTATTGTCCATCACTGTTGTTCACCTTATATTTTAATATTTCCATACTGTTTCCGAGATCTTCTTCCGTCTTTATCATGAGCTGCTGTGTGCCGGGCACGTCGACCCCTTTGCTGTCCGCCTTCCATTCCGTTTTCGGCGCAAGGAAGTAAAAGCTGTTGTCCAGAGCGTAATCGTAGAAGTCGTCTCCGAACGTATCTGACCATTCCTCCGGGCACATGTCCACGCGCCGCCTGACTGTTTCTTCGTCCTCATCGGACACTGTTTCCATTATCGCGGCGGGGACTGCGTTGGAGAGCGTAAACACGATGATCTCGTCTCTGGCTCGCGCTGCCCACGAACCGCGGATATGGTACAGATAGTCTGGATTCCAGTTCATGATCTGGAAGAGGGCGGTACCGAAATGCGGGCAGCAGATCGTTTTCGTAGTAATCGGCTTGCCCGGATCGCCGCGCCACCGTATCCGGTGCGCGTCGGTCGCCGAGCACGGTCTGATCGCCAGCTTTCGCTCGGTCGGATGCAGAAGCAGCTGAACGTACTGAACGTCCTCGAACTTCCGCACGCAGAAAACGTTGAACGAGATCCGGTCGTTCGTTACCGACAGACACGGGCATTCCGGCCTGGAGGAGAGGAACGGACCCCTTACTACCTGATAGCCGTCGAAGTCGAAGGCGCTGAAATTGCTTTTCCGTATCTTCCTGACGGTTCCGGGAGGCACGCTTTTCGACGCCTCGTAATATGACGTCGGATCGTCGTTTATCCAGTGGTGGTTGATGGGTATGTAACCGCGGAACACGCCGTCGTCGATTACCTGAATCTTCGGAAGCGCGCCGTAATAGTGATGCCGCCTGTTCTCAAGCAGAACCTGCGCCGCCTCGAACGTTTCGATCGGGATAATGGCGTCGTGATGGTTCGTGTAAAGGTACTGATCGCGGTCCATTCTGTTTGTTTTGTGCTTGTGCTCGAACATGTCTGCCGTGAAGGTCTTCCAGGTGAGAACGTTGCCGCAGTACCGCTCGTTACGGAGAATGTATCCGATGGAGCCTTCGCTCCATTGTTCCATCCCCGTTTTCGTCGGGCAGTTTATATCCGTGAGCAGCGCCGCGATCTCGCGAGGACTTTTCCCGGCGAGGAAAGCGTCGAATATGAAGCGGACGATTTCCGCCTCCTTCTCGACGATCTGCAGCCGTCCGTATTTTATAAAGTGACCGGCTGCGTCGCGAGGCCTTTCGTAGCCGAGCAGTTCGGGAGTAAGAAGCTTGCCGTTTTTGAATCTTTCCTTCAGCGACCAGTTCATGCTTTCGCTCTTCTTTACGGATTCCTCCTGGGCAAACGTCGCCAGAAACGAAAGCATAAACTCCGAATCCTCGGACAGCGTGTTCAGATTGTCCGTTTCGAAATAAACTCCTACCGGAGGATTCATCCGTTTTAGTTTGCGGACAAGCGAAATGCAGTCGACAAGGTTTCTCGCGAAACGGGACACGCTTTTCGTTACGATCAGATCGTACTCTCCCCGTTCGCACGCCGCGATCATTTCATTGAAATCGTCGCGGTTTTTCAGTGACGTGCCTGAGATGCCTTCGTCCGCGTAAATGCGCTTCAGATCCCAGTTCGCGTGGTTTCCTATCAGCTGCTTGTAGTGCTGCTGCTGAAGCTCAAATGACGACAGCTGCTCGTCGTTGTCCGTGGACACGCGGCAGTAGGCGCAGACCCGGAAAAATCTGTCTCCGTGAATGTCTATTTTCGGCTTTGCGGGTATGTATTTGGAAGCGGTTGATTCTTCCCGCTGATATATCTGCCGGAGGCTTTCTCTATCATCGTATGCCATTGTATGTTCTCCTGATTGTTTTTTTATCAGTCATCTTCATTTTCGAAATCCTCCTCGCCACCGTCCAGCTTCCAGTACCAGCCGCCGGATCGTTTGACAGAGGCGACGTTCAACTGCGCCTTGGCCTTCATAAGGGTTCGTTTGCCGATCCCTTCGTTCTCCGCAATTTCAAGGATGTCTTTGTAAGACCTTTCTCCCGAAGAGAGGAGCGAGTTCAGAAGAACGGCTGCGGTTTGCTTTTTCGGCGCTTCTTTTTCATGAGACGACGTTGAATACAGCTCGTCTGCCGTTATATCGTAAGAACCGACCCATTCCACTTTTCCGTTGTTCAGCGAAAATGCGAGCGACTGTCCGATCGGACCGAGATTGCTTTTCTGCTGAGCCATAACCCGCAGTTCCGGATGGTCGGCGGGCTTGCCTATGACCAGAATGCTGCGTGCGGCAGCTGAGAAGTCAATGGATCCGAGACCTCGGTAGTTGGCTTTTCCGCCGGCGTTTTTGTTCAGATGGCCGATCAGAACGACGGCGCATCCGGTGCTTTCCGCGATTTCCTTAAGCCGGTTCATTCTTGGCCTGACAGAGTTGGCCCGGTTCATGTCCGTGTTCTCGCCTATAAAAGACTGGATTGGATCAAGCACAAGGATTTTTGCGTTCGCCCGGCGGACCCATTCTTCAAGATCGTCTTCAAGCGATACGGCGTCACTCTCCTTACTGATGAAGCAGATCTTTGAGCAGTCCGCTCCGTGCTGCTCCAGCCTCGGCTTTATGGTGTCGGCGTTGTCGTCTTCCGTGTTCTGGTAGATGGCGTTTCCGATGACGGCGATGTCCGAGCACGGAAGCTTTCCGCCGGTCGACAGAATGGAAAGAAGGCTGAGAATGAACGTGGTTTTTCCTTCTCCTGGATCTCCCTGAACAAGCGTTATTTTTCCGTACGGAATATACGGATACCAGAGCCAGTCTATCTTCCGGCTTTCAATGTCTTTATAGTAAACGAGAGTCCAATCCTCCATCTTTTCAAACCTTTCTGACAGTTACGCTACAATATTATAGCGTCCGTTTTTACTGTCCGAAAGGCAGTTTGAGACCCAATTTTTGCTGAAAACGGCCGTTTTTCCGCACTTTGAGACCCAAATTGAAAAACGGGCTTGAAACAAGAGCAAAAAACACGAGGTGTGTTAATCGGCCCCGGTTTTTGCTCTTGTCTTATTTCGTAAGTTCTTTTGCAATGTACAGCAAAAGTTTTTTGTGCTTCGGCTCGAGCAGTTCGAACAGCTCGAGCATCTCCTTGGACTGCTGATGCCCGTACTGATCCTCTCCGTCCGATATAAGGAAGAATTTCCATAACGGAAGATCGAAACAGTTGCACAGGCGTATCAGTGTTGGGATCGACGGACAACGTTCCCTGTGTATGATCGGTTTCAGCGTGTTGTCTGAGATCTCCGCCTCCGTGGCGAGAGCATTGATTGAGAGCCCCGCCGAGGCTCTCAGACTGTCGATCGCGTTCATTATATTGTGGATGGCCTCAAGAATATCCGGATCATTCTCTTTCATGTATACCTCCTTGAGGGCCGATTAACACCTTGCTTTACGACACCCGTGCATCCTTGCATCCTTGAGCAGGAAGCTGCGTTTTTCTTTCATTTTCGCCGTTTTTCTCGTTATTTCTCCGGTTTCAAGGATGCAATGCCCGTGGTATTGTTTGCATCCTTGACCTGGCATTCTTGCATCCTTGAACGCGTGAAAGCCGTCACGATCGGTCATGACGGCTTTCTCCTCGGTTTGTACTTCTCCTGACGTAGAATCGGGTCAATGTGTTCCTCAATCACGATACCTCCGCCGAATATGATTTCCGTTTTCCCGTCCGCGTAGATCCTCACGCATTCGATCATCTGGCGGACCGTCGTGTCATCGTACTTTTCCATTCCGTTCTGAAGCCGGTCGACCTGTTCTGATATCTCGCGGATCCTTTTCTCCGAATCTCGGTCAGACTCCATGGCTTCTTTGATTGCCTCGATCTGGGCGTTGAGCTGCTCGATCTCGTCGGAGATCTCCTTGAATTCCGCATCCTTCGACTCGACGGACCCGCCGTCGGCGACGGTTTCGTTGACAAGATCCATCATCTTCCTGTTCAGGGCGTCCACGCGCCGGGTGAGAAGGTTGATCTTTTCCGTGCCGCCGCCGAGACCGAGCGCGTCGTTGAGAGAGACTTTCAGAAGCGTCTTGTAGGTTCCCGCATCCTCTTTGTAAAACCGGTTCACCGCTCTGACTATAGCGTCGTGCAGATTCGTTTCCATTATAGTCGGACTGTCTGAACAATATTTGACGCCGTGATCCAGCCTGTTGACGCAGCGCCAGACGACCCGGGTTTCGCCGTCGCGGCGCCATGTGCAGCGACGGAATCTCGATCCGCACTCGCCGCAGTGTACGACTTCGGACAGGGCGTATCTGGAATACCGGCTCTGAACCGTCATGGCCTTTTTCTGAGCGGCGATCGGGATGGCGTTTCGCCTTATAAGCTCTTCCTGGGCTTTGTTGAAGTCCTCCCGCGATATGATCGGCTCGTGATTGTTGTGAACGTAGTACATCGGCGCCTCGCCGGTGTTCTTCTTTACGGACTTTGAAATGCAGTCGATCGTAACCGTTTTCTGAAGGATTGCGTCGCCGCAGTATTTCTCGTTGCGGAGGATATTCTGGATCGTGGAGACCGACCATTTCTGTTTTCCGCACTTGGTCTGTACTCCGTCAGCTATCAGTTTGTCTCGGACCTCGCGAAGCGTCAGGCCAGCGATGAACATAGTGAATATACTTCGTACGATCTCGGCTTCCTCCTCGACGACCTCCGGCTGACCGTCTTCGCCTTTTCTATATCCGACAAGTTTTCCGTAGTTGAACTGCACTTTTCCTTCCTCGAATTTCTTACGCACCGCCCAGGTGATGTTCTTGGACATGCTCTCGGATTCCGACTGGGCGAAACCTGCGTATATGACGAGGTACAGTTCGCTGTCGGTTTTCAGCGTATCGATTTTCTGCTCTTCGAAGATGATCCCGATACCGCGCGCCTTCAGCATGCGGACGTATTCGAGACACTCGACGGTGTTTCTGGCGAATCGGGAGACGGATTTCGTAATGATATAGTCGATCTTGCCGTTCAGGCAGTCCTTTATCATGCGGTTGAACTCATCTCTGTGCTTGACCTGGGTTCCGCTTATGCCTTCGTCGGCGTAGATTCCGGCAAGGCACCAGTCCTTGTTCGCCAGTATCATTTCGGTATAGACCTTTTTCTGAGTGTTGTAGCTCGTCAGCTGTTCCTCGGAATCGGTCGATACGCGGCAGTAGGCGGCAACGCGCTTCTGCTGATACTTGTCCTTGTCTACCAGAAACTTATTCTTCGGCGGGATAACCGTAACCGTCTTTTTCGGTATCTTCCGTACTTTCATCCTTTCCTCCGATCTTTATGTTGTTTTTCGTTATAATCGCCATGTCGCCGTCGCCCAGCCGGACGGACAGCACCAGCTCGCCGAACAGAGCCGGATCGAATCCGTCCCTGATCTTGATGCGTCGTATTTTCCTTTTCAACTCCTCAGCCGCATGCGCGGACGCCGGGTCAAGCCGGGAGTACGATTCGGCGGCAATAGCGTCTATGAGCCGCGCCACTTTCTCCTCGTCGGTGATTCCTTCGGCGATTTCAGACTCAAGATCCTCCTGCAGCCTTGATCTGACTCCGTCGTTCTTTCCGTCGTTTTTCACTGGGTCGAGCAGACGGTCATTTTTTAATATACGCGACATGAGACGCATAATGCCTTCAAGAAGATCTGCGTCGCCGATTCCTACCTTTTTTCCGCACTCCGGGTTTGAGCAGGTCCAGATCACTTTCGTTTTACACTTTTTGCTGAATCTCCTGCTCATCGGATACCCGCATTCAAGGCAGCGCACATGGTTTTTCACAGCGGATATTTCCGGATTCAGATCTCCGGGAAGTGACGTCTGACGCGCTTTCTTCGCCGAGACCGCTTCGTTGAACAGATCGTCGTCCACGATTTTGTCGTACTCGCTGTCGCCCAGATATTTCGTGTTTTCGATTATCCTTGCGACTCTCGCTTTTCCCCAGTCCGTCATTTTCTCTGAGTAAGGCACTCCGGCTCGGGTGAGCCGTTCGGCAATCTCTTTCAGGGTTGCGCCGTTGACGTAGTCCTCGTAGATGTTACGGATAACGTTCGCCTCGTTCTGCTCGATGACCAGTTTTCCGTTTCTCATCGTGTACCCGAAGGGTATGTATCTGTTCTTCTTCATATGTTTTCTCCTCACAGCGATTCGGTAAATCTCAGTCCGCCTTTTACCGTGAATTCCGCGTTATCCTTTCCGTCAATGGTGATTCTTTCAACGATGTCGTCAAAAAGTGACTTTTTGAATGATCCGAGAGGTTCGGTCAGGGATGAGATCGCGCTTTCAAGCTCCTTCAGTCCGGCCAGCTTTCCGTCCAGGGCGGAGGTGAGCATTTCGCTTCTGTCTCTTTTCAGCTCGGATATCTTCCGGGTCAGTTCGCGCGACTGCATCTGATAGACCTCGGTCGCGAGGTATCCCTTTGTGTTGAGCTGTTCAAGCATCAGCAGCTTGGAGTTCAGATCGGCGATCTGACGGCTCGCGTCGAACGCCTGTCCGTTGCCTCGTCTGCCGGCGTTTTTCGCCTCCTCAAGCAGAGCGATGCTCTTCGATATTATGTTCTCTTTTCCGAAGCGGAGCTTGTTCACCATGGTTATGAAGGCGTCTTCGATCCGCTCCTGCCGGATGTAGTGCGACGGGCACAGTTCGCGGCTTTCAAGATGCTTCGCGCATGCCCAGTAGACGGCGCCGTTCGATTTCTTCCGGTTGAAGAAGGCGCCGCACTCATGGCATACGATCTTTCCGGTGAAGAAGCGTTCCTCTGATTCGGCTGTCTTTCCGGACACGATTTTCTCGCGTCTCGCCGTCATTATTTCGTTTGCCCGGTCGAAGACATCCCTAGATACGATTCCTTCGTGTGAATCCTCGATATAGTACTGATCTTCCTGACCGTAGTTGCGCTTCTGCTTGAACGGAAGTACGTCGGTGTGATACGTTTTCTGACAGAGAAAGTCACCTTTGTACTTCTCGTTTTTCAGAATGTACTTGATCGCGGTGGATTTCCAAGTGTTGTTCTCTCTGCTCGGAATCCCGTCTTCGTTCAGCATTCTCGCTATCTCGTAGGTGGACTTTCCGGAAAGGTAAGCTGAGAAGATACGTTCAACGATCTGAGCTTCCGGATCGTATCTGACGAGCTTTCTGTCGACCAGTCTGAATCCGTACGGCGCGTAGCCGTCCACAAAGTCGCCGTCCGCCATGCGCTTTCTGTTCGCGTTGCGCAGACGGATCGCGATCTCCACCGACTCTTCCTCGGCTATTGCTGCGAATGTGTTGAGCAGCATCTCGTCGCCCATCGACAGGGTATAGATGCCTTCCTTTTCAAACTGAACGCCGACGCCGAGTACCTTGAGCTTTCTGACGTACTCGAGCGCCTCTTTCACGTTTCTCGCGAATCTGGATATCGACTTGGTTATGATCCGGTCGATTTTGCGCATCTCGCACATCCGGATCATCCGCTGGAATTCCGGGCGCTTTTCCGCGCTCGTTCCGGTAATTCCTTCGTCGGCGAAGATCTCGACCATCTGCCAGCCCGGATTCCGGTTGATCATCTCCGTGTAGGCTCTAATCTGCCTGGAGTAGGAGTTGAGCTGATCGGCTGTGCTGCGCGACACCCTGCAGTAGGCGCATACTCTCTGCAGCGCCTTTTCCTTAAGCTGGGACTGGTTTATTACGGTTACTTCGGCCATCGGTTCAACTCCTTTCACTCAAGCGTTGGGTGCGCTTTCGCAACACACAAGAATAAACATTTTTTCTCTCAAGTCCAGAGAGAATAATCTGAAACCCGGGAAAACCTGTAAACTTTTTGATAAATGTCAGTCAATCACGGCAATATCCGCTCCGGTGAGCTTTTTATAGTATCCTTTCGCCCGTTTGTACTCGTCTCCGGTGATAAATCCGCCCGCGAGAAGGTTTCTCAAAACGATGACGATCCTGACGAAATTGACGTTGTTTCTGCTTTTCTCGGACAGCATGGCGGCGCCTCCTTCAGTTGAACTTTTTGATGACGCCGACCATCTCGTATCCGCCTTTGCAGATTCTGAGGGCGTTGATGATAAGGTCGAAAAGATCTTCCTCCATGAGGTACATGTCGCCGATGTCGTAAAGCGTCAGATGCCTGGTGTCCTCGTAGATGTCCTGCGCCGCTGAAACGATTGCGTACTGGTACGGAGTGAGACCGGACTTCGGAATCAGGGAAAAGTCGATCTGATCTTCCTTGATTCCGTTTCTCGCCCGGAACCACGTTTCCTTGTTGGCTGAAAGAAGATAGACGGCGGCGATGAAGCGGTTGTCCAGTCTGTACGGGTTTTTGATAATGTGCGTCTTGCAGACGGTCGCGTGTTTGGGATTTCTGAATTTCATTTATATGTTTCCTTTCATTGTGTGTATCATTCGGTTATTCCGAGGCTTGTTTTCGCGGCTTCCTCGATCCGCGCCATCGTGTCTTCGTCCACGTGCCCGATATACTGCCGCAGTCTTGATTTATCCAGGGTGCGCATCTGTTCCAGCATGATGACCGAATCGGCGAACAGACCGCCCGTAGGCGCCTTCACGGCAACGTGAGTAGGGAGATCCTTCTTGTTCGTCCTGCTTGTGATCGCCGCAACGACAGTCGGGCTGAATCTGTTTCCGACGTCGTTCTGGATAACGACGACCGGTCGAATCCCGCCGACTTCGCTGCCGGCTACGGGATTCAGGTCGGCGAAGAACACGTCACCCTTGAACACGCTGTCCGGGTATCTGTAGTACTCTTTAGGATGAATCTTAACGATGTTCTTTTCACAAAGCGGACAGACCTGGATCCCTTCCGGAATCGGTTCTCCGCAGAAGATGCATTTTTCGGCTTCACTCATAAATCAGCCCTCCGTATATGATTTCTTTTTCTTCTTTTTCAGGTCGCACATCAGCGTGGTGTGTTCGTAAAATTCCCGGTCGCTTTTTTCGACGCCTTCGTCGAACTTCCTGATGGCTTTGATCTGTTCCTCGGTCATGCCAAGGCGTCTGTATTCGTCGTAGATTTTTTCTCTGATTTTCATGTTATGTTTTCCTTTCCTGATTTCTGTTTTTACGTCATCGTCTGGCCGCAATCTGTCACAGGCGTTTCGCTGTTCTCTTCGCCGCCGAAGTATTCGTCATAAGCCTCCGAGTATTTCCGGTAGTTTTCGCCGCCGCACTCTTTGAGAAATTCTTCGCTGAAATGCCACAGAGGGTATTCGCAGAATCCGCTGCGTTTCGTGAATCCGGTGTCTTCCGCGATCCCTTTATCGAGCAGCTGCTCGGCTCCGGGGAAGTTGTTGACGTCGATGTACGCGCAGTCCTTCAGACCGATCATTTCACCGAAGGAGACCGTCAGTACTCCATACTGCTCAGGATACTCGTCCGTGGTATCGAAGACGATCGCAAGCCCAGGCATTTTCCTGCCGGTGAAGTCCTTTACCGAGTACAGTTCGACTCGCGGTTTCAAAGTAAGTTGATCGCCGAAGTAATCTTTAAATTCAATTTCCATTACTGAATCCTTTCTTTTTCGTAAGTAATCGGGACGGCTCCGGCGAACCTTCGCCGTCCCTGTCGTTTTGCTTGTGCGCCGCATTTTGTCTCAGGCACCCCGGCGCAGGGCTTTCAGCAGACGAACGGCAGCTGACCGTTCTCATTGGACTTTCACCACCCCCGGGTACTCCGCGGGCCGCGTCTACTTTATCGACTACGGAAGTATCATTGTCACCGTTGCCTGTCACGACTCTTCCGGAGAGCTGTTCCGGAATTATTCCGACGAGCAAAGCCCCGTCTGAGGGGGCAATGCTTCGGAAATGTTGCTTGCCGGCTTTCGGCCGGCGGCAGCGGCAATGTATCTGCTGAAGGAAATATTCAATTGTCAAGGATCGTAACCGAGGGGAGAAGCGGTTCGCTATCATACCCCCCTACTTCTAGTTGCACAGGAATTTGAATTTAACAACCAAGAAGGGCACGAAATTTTTCAAGAATCTTCTTTTTTCGCTTGTGAACCGCCTGCTGCGTGATTCCAAGCTTTTCGGCATAGGCCTTTTCCGTCATTCGTTCTTCTTTTTTGGGGTTCATTATGAGATTCCACAGGAGGTCGTATTCCTCTTCATCTATTCCTTTAAGCAGTTCTTTGAGCCGAGCTATCTTTTCGTCTTTCCAATTCCGGAATTCTTCTTCGGCGGCCGCCTCTTCTTCGCTGGTATCTGGAATTATCTCCGCCCAGGTAAGACCTTCTTCGTCATCTTCATCAACTAGATCTTCAAAATGAACCACGGTGTTATCCGCATAGAGCTTTTCGTTGTGTCGATAGAAACTCATCCGCTCACGGTTCCAATCTTTGTATTCTTCAGGCGTGACCTCATATCGATACACATCCGATGATGCATCGGTTTCATCGTAGCTCGGTATAAACCTTCTCTCGGGGAACTCATCGGTAAGTTTTTTGAATTCCTTCCCAGTTATTTCAACCCACTCGGGGTTGATGCCGTTGCAGTTAGCGTCTTTCCAGACAAAATATCTTTTCATTATCGTAATCTCCTTAAGTTTTGAATTTGGTTTTGGTTTGGGTTTTCCGTTGAATTCAAAACCGGAGATTACGGGTATTCACCTATGTAGCAGAGCCACTTGTAAAACATAAAAGTCCTTTCTCAAGCGGATGCTTTTGAAAGGACTCCAAACGCCGTACGAAGCAGTTACCGTGCAATAAAAAATGCGCCGCAGAAATCGGACGAGAACAGTTCATAACGACAAGCTACAGGTATAGCTATGGTTATGCTTTGTTGTTCTCAATCCGGCTTCGTACGGCGCTTGGCAGCTTTTCAGGCTCAGCTGTTACGCTGAATTAACTGCTCCGCTTGCACGGTTGAAAGTCGTATTGACTGTGTATTCGTTTTTTATCTTTTGTCGTATCCCATCTTCTCGGTCAGATCGCCGAGGCTTTTTTCGTACTGCGCCCGGGATATGGCGCCTCTCGCGAGAAACAGATCCAGCGTTTGCTTCTGCGTTTCGTAGAGCTTTCGCTTTTTTTCTTCAGGCGTAAGTTTTTCAAACGGATTGTCTCTCGTGATTTTCATGGTTTAAACCTATCTTTTGTTTTTCTTTTTGTAAGTCTGTGCCGGACCGCTGTTCGGCGCGTGCTTCAGCTTTCTGAAATAGGCAAGGCCGATCGGCCCGGAGAACTTGCACTTGCTGCATTTGAAAGTAGGGTAACCGTTGCTTTCTCCGGATACTCGCGTCATCGTGTATCCGCATGCGGGGCATTTGATATCTCTGCGCTCGACTCTCGCGGCTTCTCTCCGTGACCGGTGTATCAGGTAGGCCGAAACGGGATCAAGTTCTCCGAATCTGCGGTCGTACTCGATATCGGAATCGTCGAAGTCTCCTTCCACAAAATCCTGCTTGACGAACTCATCGAACGTGTGGTATTCGAAGAGTCCCAGTTCCTTCAGCCGGATTTTAAGCGCTGAAAAGCTCAC
>JAFZTO010000203.1 GCA_017618795.1 Clostridia bacterium
CTCCTTGGCGCCGGCGATGCGCTGCAGCACCCGTTCGAAGTGCTTCTGCTTGTCCCGGAGCTCTTTTTCCTTCTGGCTGACATTCTCCACGGGACGCGGCAGTTCACCGGGAAGCGTGTCTTCCCCGGCGACCACGAACCAGGTGGTATTCTTGTCCTTGGCCACGACGGTGAGGGCGCAGTCTTCGGCCCATTTGTCCTGGAAGAGCTTGTTGGAAAGGCTGTGGAAATGCAGCGGAACGCCGGCCTGGTCCGGAGAAAAGCGCTCTCTTTCCTCATACCAGACATCGCTTGGTCTTATCTCGGATATTTTTCCCGTGAATATCAGTTCTTCGAAATATTTTTTTGTATATGCGTGCATCCCGGGCCCGAGTTCGCATACGTCGGATAAAAACGACTGGCCGTAGAAAGTCCGGAGCCCGACTTTATGGAGCATGAGATGGTTTACCGTTGTGTCTGAAAAGCCTAGGAATATCTTTTCCGTTACCGCGGCAGCGAGTTCGTTGTGTTCAAAAAGGTACGGAAGCAGACGGTATGTGTCGTCTCCGCCGATGGCGCAGAGGATCATGTCGGTCTCCGGGTCGCGGAACGCCTGAAGCAGATCCTCCGCCCGTTTCTCCGGGTGTGATCTGACATATTCAAGACCCGCCAGCGCGTGCGGCATGAACTTTACGTTCAGTCCGTATTCCTTCAGCCTGCGAAGGCCTATGTCGACTTCGAACTTTACGGACTGCTCACCGATAATGCCGCTTGAAAGGCTTACGATTGCGACGTTCTTTATCATGTTTCCCTCCGTGTAATTTCTGTTGCCCGGTGCGGCAGCGATCCTCATTTGAGCGGCGGAAGACCGTGTATGTCGTAGTTGTCGTAATAGATCTCAAACGCGGTCTCAACGTCGCCGGCCAGTTCTATGAGCGCTCCCGCCTGGAACATGGCGGAAAGAGTCCCGGAAGGGGCCTTCCACGCCGCGTTGGATATTACCTGCAGTTTTTCGTTGCCCGGGACGTTTGCCCTGATAACGGATTCCGCTCTGAACAGGAGTTCTCCGGTCGCGATATGGTAGTCGCTCGATACTATGGCGAGCTTCTTTACGGACGGGTACAGGGAAGTGAGAATGTCGTACGTGAATATCGCGTTCTGCGCGGTGGTTACAGAATTGTCCTCGACGGCGATCCGCTTTTTGTCGACGCCGTGCTCAATCAGCCATTTCGCCATCTCTCCGGCCTCCGAGGCCGATTCGTTCTCCGAAGCCGTACCTCCGCCGGTGCAGACGACGTAGGCATTCGGATATTTTTCCGCGCTTGCGAGCGCGACTTTAAGCCGTTCGACAAGTTCGTCCCTCATGGTCCCGTCCGGGTTGAGCTGAAAGCCGAGAACCACGATGCAGAGTTCGTCCGTGTCGGGCAGTCCGTCGGGAAGCACGCAGTAGTTTACCGGTTTGCCGAGATCGGGCGACATCCATATATCCATTATTTCGCTCCAGCGCTCCCCTGTGTTCCGGTCGGCGGCCGAAAGGTCTTTAAGCAGGGTTTTTATCCTGTCCTTCGCCTCGCTGCCGTACGTTCCGTAATCAACGGCGATCTCCTCAATGGTTTTCTGGACCGTTTGCGGATTGTTTTCCCCTCTTTTTCCGCATCCGGAGAACGAGGAGGCAAGCGAAGCCGCGAGCAGCGCCGCTATGGCGGCTTTTATCAGCTTTCCTGTTTTCATTGCGTGCATTTCCTTTATCTTTGTCAAAGTAATTCCAAATTATAGTATATATTATAACATATGCGGACTGATAAGTCAATCTTTTTGAGATATTTTTAAGGCGTGCCGCGGTTTTGGGCGAACGCGTCCAGAGTTTAACAGTTGTGGGGCTAAGATTCAATGCTTCCCGGGTAAATCCGTTAAGTCTTCAACAATTCGGCTTTAAGAAGGTTAACAGGATCGCCGTTCGCGGAGCGAAAACCGCGGCGCTTACCCTCGGCGTTTTATCCGCCGGCCAACCGTCGGTGTAAAAAACAGCCAATTGCCGGAAAAGGCTTGACAAACCGGGAAAAATGAAAGCGACGGGTAAATACGCATATGCCCGTCCTGACGGGCTTCCTGCGGCCCCGGCAGCCGCTTTGAAGCACTGAACTGGTGAAAAAGTCTACAAACGGTTTCAGACAGCAGAACAAAAGCCGCAGGGATTTCTCCCTGCGGCGCGGCTATATGAACGGATTTTTTGAGGTATGTGGGTTTATTTCTCTGTGAATGAAAACGTTCCGGCGTCCGCGGACGCGGTTTTTCCCCCGGGGAGGCAGATTTCAGCCGTGCAGTTTGACGGGACGGTTACGGTATATACCGTCGTCCCGTTTTTTCTTTCCCAGCCGCTTTCGACTTTCCCGTAAACCGAGCTGTATGAAGCTTTTGCATAAGTGAAATGCCCGCCGGGACGCGGAGCGATCCTGAAACGGTTTTCGCCGCAGATCCCGATCCCGCACATCGTCGAGAACAGCCATTCGACGACTGCACCCTTGGAATAGTGGTTGAGCGAGCCGATGCCGCCCTGGGCCATGTCGCCCTCCCAGCTTTCCCATATCGTCGTCGCGCCGTTTTTCGGCATGGAAAGCCAGCCCGGTATCTCCTCGTTTTCAAGCAGGCGGAAAGCCGCTTCGATATCGATCTTCTCAAGCACTCCGAGAATAAGCGGCGTGGAAAGGAAACCTGTA
>JAFZTO010000204.1 GCA_017618795.1 Clostridia bacterium
TACAAGTTCGGCGAACAGATCACTGTGGACGGGCGGCTTACGATAAGCGACCTGCTTATCAGCAGCGGCAACAAGGTCAGCGCCGCGTACCGCATAACGGACATTTACGGTCAGCATTTCTGGACCTCCACGTTCTGGAGCGGCGTGAGCGCGACCGATTGAAAATCTAAGAACGCACAGTTCTTAACATATTTAAGGAGTAACAAAAAATGGCAGAAAAAAAGACAACAGGCAAGACCGTCACCCACAACATCACTCACGTTGAGTCGACGACGAACTCAAAGGAAGAGCTTCTTGCCGTAACCAAGAAGAACGCGACGCCGTACAGGATAGCGGCGGTGATCTTGTGGATCCTCGGACTTGTATGCGAGGTGTTTGCGATACTGTTCTTCACGATAAAAATCGACTGGTCCGTCCTGTATGAAGAACCGGGATATACAATCGCCTGGATTGCGGCGCTCGTACTCGACCTGATTTTTGTCGTAATCGGCTCGATCCTGTGGAAAAAAGCGAATCACATGGATCCTGCGTCAAAGAAAAATCCCACCAAGTTCTGGATCCAGAACAATCTCGGCATTATAATTGCCGCCATTGCGTTTATTCCGTTCATTATCTTTGCGCTGACCGACAAGAACGCCTCCAAGAAAAATAAGACCATCGCTGCGATTGCCGCGGCTGTCGCCCTTGTCATAGGTATCCTTTTCGGAATCGACTGGAATCCTGTAAGCCAGGAGGAAATGCTCGAAAACGCGGGTCTTGACAACAAAGTGTACTGGACCGCATCGGGTACCGTATATCACGCGTTTGTTGATTGCGGTCACCTCCATAACTCCACCGATCTGTTTGACGGTTCGACGACTGCCGCAATAGAGAACGGCAAGACACGCATGTGCAAATCTTGCGAAAAGAGACTTGAGAAAGAGCAGCAGAGCCCGACCGTTTCAAAGGTCGCTGAAGATCAATCCGTCGAATCCGCACAATAGATTTTTTTCAAATATTTTTTGCTGCAAATTGTGATTCGGAATTTGCTACTGTATTTTGAACATGGGAGAAAATAAATGAGTTTACTGTCCAAGCTTTTCGGCGGAGATAAAGAAGCCGAAAAAACCGCAAAAGAACTGTTAGGTGCCATTTTCAGCAACGCCGCGCAGCAGAAACCTGAGCAGCAGAACGCGATTCAGACCTCAAACGGCGCTTCTGCCGAAACCCAGGCCGACTCAAGACCGGCTTCTTATTCCCGCAGCGGTTATTCGTGGGGAGACGAAATGCCCGCCGAGGAAAATCAGTATAATTTCGGCGGCGGTTTTTCGGATTATTTCGAAAGCGTTTTCCGCTCCGAGCTTCCCGAACTCAGTTTCGAGAAGTCAATGATAGGAGACGGAAAGCGTCGCTATATCTACACGTTTTCAGACGGCGTTTCGAAGAAACTTGTCGTCGAGCTGATGCCGGAAACGTCATCAGCGCGCAAGCTTCGCGACGACTGCCGCAAACAGGGGGTTCCGTATCTGCGTTTCTACTACAACCACGCAGGCTGGTGGAATACCCGCAAATATGTTGCTGAACGTCTTCACAAGGCGGTTGGCTGAATAAATCAACAGCAGAAAGAGAACGCTTTTGCGCCTGCGGCGGACCCGGCGTGAAAAATATTGTGCTTCGCAGGCAGCCTTTTCACGTACGGTCTTGTACATCCCATAATTAATGGGATTTAACATTTTCTCTTTCTGCTTTTTTTGTTTTTCATGTCTCTGATTGATCTTTTAACTGAATCCAGTGTTTGGGAAAAATTTTATCAGTATAAGCTTTCGCTTGCTATTCCAAAGCAGTTTACCTCTCAGTTACGCAGATTTATCGACGAAAAGAAATATCTTCCCGTTTATGAAGCGATTATCCGCGGAGAAAGCTTTCCGCTGCCGAAAAAAGCCGTGATCAGCAAGACGGGGTCGGAAAAAAAGAGGGTTGTATATACGTATCCTGAGCCTGAGAACACGGTTCTTAAGCTGCTGACATATCTGATGCTGCGAAAATACGACGGTGTTTTTTCACCGTGTCTGTTTTCGTTCAGACCGGGGAAAAACGCCAAGGACGCTGTGAAGGCTGTTCTCAGATACGGAAAAATTTATGATCTGTATGCTTACAAGGTCGATATACACGATTATTTTAATTCTGTTCCCGTTGATTCAATTCTGCCGGTTTTGAAAACTGTGCTGTTCGATGATTCGAAACTGTATGTTTTTCTTTCGTCGCTGCTCAGAGAACCTTTGGTGTCGTGGCGAGGCTCATTCACAGAAGAGCGAAAGGGAATCATGGCCGGAACACCGCTTTCTTCTTTTTACGCTAATCTTTATCTAAAAGATCTTGATTTTTACTTTTTTAGCAGAAAGATAATTTACAGCCGGTATTCCGACGATATAATCGTTTTTTCGGAAACCGAACAGGATCTTTTGGAGTATGCTGCTTACATACAGGATTTTCTGGAAAGAAAACAGCTCAGTGTAAACGAGAAAAAGGAGTTTGTTTACCGTCCAGGCGAAGGATTTACTTTTCTCGGCTTTTCCTGCCGTGACAGCGTTGTCGACATAGCGCCCGTGACCGTTAATAAACTCAAACAGAAAATGCGCCGCAAACGCGATTCGCTCTTGCGATGGTATTTAAGAAACGATCTTGAACCCGAAAAAGCCGCAAAGGCGTTTATCAGAATTTTTAACAGAAAACTGCTCGAAAGTCCGCGCGACAACGAGCTTTCGTGGAGCAGCTGGTTTTTCCCGGTTATTAACACGGCCGACAGTCTTCACGAAATCGATTTGTATGCACAGGACTGTATCAGGTATCTTATAAGCGGCAGACACACGAAATCCAGGTTCAACGTCCGCTATGAACACATGAAGGCGCTCGGCTACAGATCGCTTGTCAATGAATTTTACAGTCACAGGAAACATACGGAAAAATAAAAAACGGGCTTTAAAACTGCCCGTTTTTTAATATCAGAACAAACCGGTTATTCTTCCGCTGCTGTCCACGTCTATTTTTTCTGCTGCGGGGACTTTAGGAAGTCCGGGCATCGTCATTATGTCTCCGGTGAGGACGACGACAAAGCCTGCTCCGGCCGAGGCCTTGACGTTCTTGACGGTTATTTTGAAATTGTCAGGCGCACCGAGTTTCGACGAATCATCCGAGAAACTGTACTGCGTTTTAGCAATGCATATCGGGAGCTTGCCGAAACCGAGCGACTCGAGTTTTTCGATTTCTTTTGCTGCCGCAGGGAGGACGTTTATTCCGTTCCCGCCGTATATTTTTTTTGTAACGGCTTCTATTTTTTCAGCTATCGAGAGGGAGTTATCATAGCTGAAATGGAAATTGTTTTCTGTATCGCAAAGACGTACAACTTCTCTGGCAAGCTCGATTCCACCGTTCCCACCATCAGCCCATACGGTCGACAGGCGAACGTTAACGCCAAGCTCACCGCACTTATTGATTATGTAACTTATTTCACTGTCTGTGTCTGTTGGGAAACGGTTTATTGCGACAACGCAGGGAAGGCCGTAAACGTTTCTTATATTTGACACATGACGAAGCAGATTTGGAACGCCTTTGCCGAGTGTATCAAGATTTTCCTCGGCGAGCTCCGTTTTCTTTGACCCGCCATGCATTTTCAGTGCGCGTACAGTTGCGACCACAACCACGGCATTGGGCTTCAGACCGGATAGACGGCACTTTATGTCAAGAAATTTTTCTGCTCCGAGATCCGCCCCGAAGCCTGCTTCAGTTACGGCGTAATCGCCGAGCTTCATTGCCATTCTTGTAGCTATAACGGAGTTACATCCGTGCGCGATATTTGCAAAAGGTCCTCCGTGTACAAAAGCAGGTGTGCCTTCCAGAGTTTGCACAAGATTGGGCTTGAGTGCGTCCTTGAGGAGCGCCGCCATCGCGCCTACCGCTTTGATTTCTCCGGCGGTTACTGGTTTGTCGTCATATGTATACGCAACTACTATTTTTGAAAGGCGTTCCTTCAGGTTGTCGATTGAATCGGAGAGGCAGAAAACCGCCATGATTTCTGAAGCGACGGTAATATCGAATCCGTCTTCTCGCGGGGTTCCGTTGGCTTTTCCGCCGAGACCGTCTACGATGTACCTGAGCTGTCTGTCGTTCATGTCGACACAGCGCTTCCAGGTTATTTTTCTCGGATCTATGCCAAGCGAATTGCCCTGTTGTATGTGATTGTCAAGCATTGCTGCAAGCAGGTTGTTTGCGGCGCCGATTGCGTGAAAATCTCCTGTAAAATGAAGATTGATGTCCTCCATGGGTACAACCTGTGCATAGCCGCCGCCGGCAGCTCCTCCCTTAACACCGAAAACGGGGCCGAGCGACGGCTCACGTAGAGCGACTACCGATTTTTTTCCGATTTTGCGAAGTCCGTCGGCAAGCCCGATAGTCGTTGTCGTTTTTCCTTCGCCTGCAGGTGTGGGAGTTATTGCTGTCACAAGAATGAGTTTCCCGTTCGCTCTGTTAGATTCGTTAAGCAAAGAATAGTCTATTTTTGCTTTAAATTTACCATACTGTTCGATATACTTTTCTGGAATACCCGCTTTTTCGGCTATTTCGGTAATAGGCCTGAGCTTGATGGATTGAGCAATCTCAATGTCGGTTAAGTAATTCATTTTTTCCTCCTGAAAAAGAAAATGACACATCAGAAAAATGATGTGCCCAGACGGTCGGCATTTATCGGTTTGTCCGCTCCACTATGGTTAACCATAATTATCCGTCAGTCGCGGCGCCGGTTACAGTATTATTTTACCACATTTTTTTTCGTATGTCAATACTTTGCCGGTTTTTTTGAAAACTTTTTTTAAACAGTTTTTTGCTTTGTTCCGGTTACTTAACTTCTATATTCGCTTAATTAATTGTTCAAAATGTTCTGTATGAGTCTCATAGACGGGATACTCGCGGAGGGAGCGATAAGCGATACGGGGCTTCGGATGCTCGAGGACGGAATAACCATGGGAGAGAAGGACGGGAAACTCAGCGTTACAATAAATCTGAAGGGAGACTTCAGGCATCATCTCGACGTATACGAGAACGGCGAGATCACCGAACGTTTCTTCGAGGCGTACGATCTTTCCGACGACGAAGGCACTTCTCCGGAACAGATACCGTACGACATCATCTGACGCCGGGCCGGCAGCGAACGGGAAGGGAAGGCAGGACGAGACGTAAAAATGTAAAACAGGCAAGAAATGCGAAACTAACAAGAAGGAAAAAAGAACGAAAAGACAGAACGAACAAAAAA
>JAFZTO010000205.1 GCA_017618795.1 Clostridia bacterium
CGGAGCCGGTCGACGCCATGATGCCGTTCAGATCGAGCAGCAGCACGAGCGACTCTCCCTCTATGAACTCAAACGACATATTGAGGTTGCCGGGAAGTCGTTTTTCCATCGTCCCGTTTATACGGGAATGAGGGATCGCGGACAGCCCCTCGGCGAGGCGGTCGCGCATTTTTCTGACCCTTTCGCCCTCCGAAACCGATCCGACGGCGTCCTCGAGCGCCCTGGCGAGCCCGACTATGAAGGCGACGTTTTCGGTTCCTCCGCGGCGCCCCCTCTCCTGACCTCCGCCGTCTATCAGATTGGAAACCCTCGTTCCGGTCCTGATGTAAAGCGCTCCGACGCCCTTCGGCGCGTGGATCTTGTGTCCCGACAGGGAAAGCATGTCGACGCCGAGGTCTCTCACGTCGATCGGAACGTTCCCGACCGCCTGTACCGCGTCGGTGAAGAACGTCACTCCGTGTTTTTTGGCGACGGCCGCCATCTCCTTTATCGGCAGGATCGTACCTATCTCGTTGTTCGCGAACATGACGGCGCAGAGCGTCGTGTCTGGGCGTATCGCCGACTCGAGCTGCTCCGGGGTTATCATCCCGTCGACGTCGCACCTCAGGTAGGTGACGTCAAATCCCTCTTTTTTGAGCGAATCCATTGTGTGAAGGACGGCGTGGTGCTCGTAGCAGGTCGTGATTATGTGTTTGCCTTTCTTTGCGTTTGCGTGGGCGGCGCCCTTTATCGCCCAGTTGTCGGCCTCCGAGCCGCACGACGTGAAATATATCTCGCTCGCCTTCGCCCCGAGAAGCCCCGCTATTTTTTCGCGCGCCTCAAGAATGACCGCGGCGTTTTCGCGGCCAGCCCTGTAGAGACTCGACGGGTTGCCGAAGCTGTCTCTCAGATACGGCAGCATCGCGTTAAAAACAGATTCCGAAACTTTTGTCGTCGCCGAATTGTCGGCGTAAACGGTCCTTTTTATATCATCCATTGCGTTTGTTCCTTTCGGCGCCGGGCCGTTGTCCCAGCGCATATATTGTATACCTTTTTGGTATACTTTTCAAGTGCTTTTTGCCGAAAAATTATCCGAATTGTTTGCCATGTTTATACCAATATGTGCTTTTTACGCTTTGCATGATAATTGTTAACAATTTTGTGCAGATTTTTGAGTCCGAAAGTGATACAATTCATTATCGGAATGAAACAAAAACCGCGGACGGAGGACCCAGATGAACTGTCTTATGCTTGTAAATCCCGTTGCCGGGATGATAAGGATAAAAACCGAGCTGTTCAACCTCATGAAGATATTCACCGACGCCGGCTATGAAACGACGGTCATGTTTACCAGAGCCGACGGGACGACCCCGGATCTTGTCGAAAAAGAGGCGCCGGGACGGGATCTCATCGTATGCTGCGGCGGCGACGGAACGCTGAACGAGGTCATCGGAGGCCTCATCAGACTTGAATATGAAAAAAGGCCGCCGCTGTTCTATTACGCCTGCGGCTCCACCAACGATTTCGCCACTACGCTGAAGCTCCCGAGAACGCCGAACGGAATAAAGCAGAGCATAGCCGCCGCCCGGACTATAGATCTCGACGTCGGGCTCATGAACGAAAGCAGAAATTTCAGTTATATCGCCGCCTTCGGCATTTTCACCAAAGCGTCTTATTCTCCCGATCACAAGACGAAAAACGCCATCGGGCACCTCGCGTACATACTCAAGGCCGCCGAGGAGCTCGGCAACCTCCGCGATTCGTATCACACCGTCATAGATTACGACGGCGGCAGGACAGAGGGCGACTACGCGATGGTCGCGGTCTCCAATTCTACGTCCGCGGGTGGAGTCCTCCGGCTGAAGGAAAACGAGGTCAGTCTCTCGGACGGCGTGCTTGAGCTTCTTCTGATAAAAGCCGTGCCGGACGCCGGCGCGACGATGGCGGTCGTCGACAAGCTCCTGAAACAGCAGTACGACGGAGACAGCGTCTCGCTCATACACACCTCCCGCGCGCACATCTCGTGCGACAAAAATCCGCCGTGGACCATCGACGGCGAATTCGGCGGCAATGTCGGAGAGGCCGACATCCGCTGTCTCAAAGGCGCCGTGAAGCTCATCGTCTAAACCGCAAACGCAGTCAAGCGACCTTATGAAATCAAAAAGGAGAAATTAATAAATGAGAGAATCTCCCGTAAAAAAGTGCCTGACCATAATCTTCGCTCTGTCTGTCGCAATTTTACTGACTCTGACATCCTGCTTTAATGCAGGGCCTCGCGACAGTATTCATCCGGGCAACGGAACCCTGACTGTAGACGCCGGAACTGATAACCATGTTTATATCGAGGAATCGTATGATCCCGAATATATAGAGGAACCGTATGATACTGAGGCATGGCTGAAAAGTCTGGAATTTGTTCCGTGTGACGTGAGCATCGATGAAGAGTTCGAAGATAACAGGTTACGTCTTTACACGTGCGGCGGGGACGAGAAGGAGATTGCGGAACAGCTTTCATCAGTACATGACATCGTGTCTGTAAAATTTGAAACAGATTCATACAGGGGAGGCGTTTTTGTTGTCACGCTGAAAAATCACAGCAAGAAACGCGTGATAGAAATCATAAAAACCATAGAAGATATAAACTGGATGCTACAACCCCGTCCAATATATATTTATATCCCGCCGCATGACGTAAGCCCCGTCACTGACGATCCGAACGTTCTTTATATTATTTTCGGTGCCGAATCCCTGATAAAAACTCCGGATATTCCGGAAAAAATCCTCAGCGATTTAAAATATCCGATTGACGGAGTCACATGGCTCGGAAACGTTGACGGCATATATTTCGGAATTGAATGGACTGAATTATGTTGGGAAGAGACAAGCTTTTTCCACGGGTACGGTTTCAAGACCGGACAATCGCACGCATTTTACAGATATGATTCAAACTCGTGCGTTCTAACCATTAGGGATCCCAGTATTCCGAATGATGAGTTCATGACCGAATACGAAGCGAAAACCCTGTTTGAATTCGTCAGAGGTTCGGTGTTCCAGAGTAGATCATACAACCGGGCAGAAGAAACTGACAGCTCGAACGGTCGGTTTGAAACGCAGTAAAACAAACGAAAATCGCTCCCCCCTGGAGCGATTTTCTTATTGAAACGGTGCGTCAGTCAATGGTGACGAAAACTCCGTCGGAGAGGCCGATATCCGCTACCTCAAAGGCGCCGTGAAGCTCATCGTCCGCGCCTGAGCCGCAGAGAAGACATAATCGAACATCTCCGCCGCGCCGCGCTCTGCGGCGCGGCTTTTTGATTGCCCGGAGCCCTTTCGAGGGGTTTCCCTGGTTTGCCTTTTAATACACAACATATTGTGTATCATTTTTTTGTTTTACATATTTTGCGGTTGCGTATTGACAAGCCGTGAACGCCGTGGTATTATTGAAACATAAAGATGCCGCGCCGCGGCGAATGAGGTAGCCCTATGTATTCGGTAAAGAAAAGGACCGGCAAGGTGGTCGAATTTGACCTTGCGAAAATATC
>JAFZTO010000206.1 GCA_017618795.1 Clostridia bacterium
GATAATTGCCGATGTGCTCGGCTGCCCGGTCATAAAGCCTTCTGTTCCGGATATTGCCTGCGTCGGCGCGGCAATCATTGCCGGAGCAGGGAGCGGTGTATATGACTCCGTGCGGGAGGGCTGCGAAAAATTCCTGCAAAGAGGTGAAACGGTTTATCCGGACGTCGGAAAAACCGGCATGTACGGAGCGGCATACCGTATTTACAAGCATAATTCTGAAATGATAGCAGGCTTCCGCGTAAAATGAATTACCAGACAACAGGTAAAAGAACAATAATTGTTAATAAAGTAACGAGGTGAGTTATGAGAAAACTGAGAATAGGCGTGTTCGGAGCGGGGCGCGGGGATACTATGATAAATATCCTGCTTTCGCATCCGGATGCGGAGGTTGTCGCGATATGCGACAAATATAAGCCGCTGCTCGATAAGGCGGGAAAAACCGCGGAGGAAAACGGCGTTAAGGTCGCGCTGTTTGAGGATTTTGAAGATTTTTTCAGATACGACATGGATGCAGTGGTGCTTGCCAACTACGCATGCGAGCACGTGCCGTTTGCCGTGAGGTTGCTCGAATCAGGCAGACACGTCATGAGCGAATGTCTGACGTGCGCATCCATGGCGCAGGCTGTTCAGCTTATTGAGGCGGTCGAAAAAAGCGGTCTTGTCTACGCATATGCGGAAAACTACTGCTATCAGGATACGACTTTTGAAATGTGGCGAGCCTGCGAAGAGGGTGAAATAGGGGATATTCTTTATGCACAGGGTGAATATGTCCATGACTGTTCCGGAGAGTGGCATGCTTTGACGCAGGGCGATCCGCATCACTGGAGAAACAACTGTTTTTCGACATTTTACTGTACCCACGGTATAGCTCCGGTTTTAACAATGACAGGTCTGCGTCCGGTCAAAGTCTCCGGATTTGAGTCGAACTGCGCAAAGTATATGATGGAATGCGGGGCCCGTGATTCGATTCTTGGCATGGAAATCATCACGCTTGAAAACGGTGCAGTGGCAAGATGCATAAACGGCAATCTCCGCCATCATAATCCTGCAGGGATAAACTCAAGTTACATTGTGTACGGTGAGAAGGGAATGATCGAGTCTTCAAGGTATAAGGGCTGCACAATAGAAAAATATACGGTTGACGGAGGTTGCACGGAGTATACGCCCGGCAAGCGTGTCGAGGGCGATCTGGCGAGAAAATTCAGCACTCACGGCGGCGCGGATTTTTATCCCACTCACTTTTTTATCGAGAAGATACTCGGAAACGAAATCGGAAAAAAATACAGCATAGACGTTTATCGTGCGGTCGATATGTGCATATGCGGTATCCTGGCTTACAGATCCATTCTGAATAACAACATGTCGATTGAGGTGCCCGATCTTCGTGACCCGGCGCAGCGCGACAGGTACAGAAACGATCATGCATGCACCTTTGCGTATGAGGCCGGAGAGCAGCTTCTTCCAAACAACAGCAAGGGAGTCGTTATTGGCGACGATGCCGAATGCTACAAGATAATGAGAGAGCGCTGGGAAGAATCGCAAAGGAATAATTGTTGAAACGGAGTCTGTTTTTAACGGAAAGGAAACGAAGATGTCACTGTTTGAAATAACCGAAAACGATAAAAGGATATACGAGACAGAACTTAAAGATTTTCTGCCTGACGAAATGTTTGACGTTCACGTTCACGTCTGGCTGAAATCAATGGACGCGAGAAAGACGGTGCCGGGAGAAAAAAAGAGGACCGTGACGTGGCCGTCACTTGTGGCCGCGGATAATCCGATAGAGGATTATATCGAAACAAACCGCCTGCTATTCCCGGGGAAAAAGGTGGGAGCCCTGATTTTTTCGAATGAGGGCGAATCGGCGGGGAAAAACGATTATGTTGCCGATGCAGCGGAACGCACCGGTTTTCCTGCTCTGTATTTCTCAAATCCGGGGCAATCGGCGGATGAAATCGAGGAGAAAATAAGGGGAAAAGGGTTTGTTGGCATTAAATCATACCTTGACCTCGCTCCTAAATACATTCCCGAGGCTGAAATCAGGATATTTGACTTTTTCCCCAAATATCAGCTGGAGAGGATTAACCGTATGAAAGGGATTGTGATGCTTCACATTCCCAGAAACGGCAGGCTGAAGGATCCCGTGAACATAGCTCAGATTGCCGAAATAAAGGAACTGTATCCGGACATCAAGCTTATTATTGCGCATATCGGCCGCGCGTATACGCATAACGACATAGGCGACGCATTCGAAACGCTCGACAGATATCCGAGCCTTTATTACGATTTTACCGCAAACTGTTGCGAATACGCCATACACGAGGTTATAAAGCACGCAGGATCAGAGCATGTTATGTACGGTTCCGATATGCCTATCCTCCGCATGAGAACGCACAGAATAGAGGAGAACAACACCTACATCAACCTTGTCCCGCCCGGGCTTTACGGTGATCCGGGTCAGGATTCGCATTTGCGTGAGGTAAGTCCCGCCGAAGCGGAAAAGATTACTTTTTTCGCGTACGAGGAGCTTCTCGCGTTCAAGCGCGCCGCTCTGTCACTTGGACTGTCAAGGCGCGAAATCAGAAATATTCTCTGTGATAACGCGAAAAATCTGACGGAACAGGCAAGAATTGACATATACGGGAAATAAACCAAGTAACGGTAAAAACCGGTACCTGAATAAAAAAAGATTCCAGAAAAAAGGAGAAAAGAGAAATGGAATTCAAAGTATATCAGAAGGAGCTGGAGCTCCAGTCAAGAGGATGGATACCGACGTTTCACGACGTGTCCAAGGAGATAATCGAGATAGTGCAGGCAAGCGGCGTGAAGAACGGAACA
>JAFZTO010000207.1 GCA_017618795.1 Clostridia bacterium
CCCCGCCTTTTCCCTTACGGCCGGATCGCGGCTGCCGAACGGAAATCTGCGAAGGCCGGAAAGGCACATGGTCCGCACAGGGACGGCCGCTGACCTGATTTCCCTCAGCGCCTTCCTCCGCACGGTTTTATCGAGAACCCTGTCCAGTCTTGCGTCGGTTTCGTCAACGCTTATTTCGATGCCGTCGAAACCCGCGGCGCGCGCGATTTCAGTCTTTTCTTTAAACGTAAGGCTGTCGGGCATACTCTTTTCGTATACAGAAATATATTTTTCCATTTTTTGAGTTCTCTTTCCGCCTTTTTCGGAATATATTTATAAGTATATGCTTTTTTTCCGTTTTGTCAATGCTTTTTAAACGCTTTATAATGGATTAATCGGTAAAAACAATAAAACCGCCACGGCACCGGTTGTCCGCGGCGGAATTATATTTCAGTCTGTACTACCTCCGACCTCAAACCACGTTTTATACTCGGACCCGTCAACTCCGAGATGATAAAAATCAGTTAGCGTCAGTCCGGGCATTTTCAGGTGAACGGCTCCGCTTTCGTCTTTTTCAGGCAGACATTTGCACAGCTCCGCGCGGTCTATTACCGGAGGATCGGTAAAATCAACGCCGGCGTTCTCTCCGTTCTGAAGCCCGTAAAGCACAGGACCGCAGTAAACGCTGTATTTTTCCTCATAGGAAGCGCCTGTATTCTGCCCGAGATTAGGTATCCCGCTGTTTTCCGCGTAACTGCTTGAATCGCGGCCGCCCTTCTCCATGTACGGCGTAAGGTCGAAGTCGATCGTCACATCGCAGTTCCAGCGCCTTTCAAGTGAAAAATATTGTCCGTAAGCGGGGAAAAAGGTCTCGCTCCCTATCCGCACGGTGGTCTTTTTCGACCACGACGGTATACGGAATCTGATTTTTCTTGCCTGCAGGGTATTTACTGAAACAGTGACACGCGAGGATGCCGGGTAATCACCGGATATTTTCAGCTTAAGACCGTTTTCAGTCTCACAATCCACATTTTCATATCCGTTTATAAAGATAACGTTGTCGTCCTCGGTTATCAGCCAGTCGACAATCTGGCCCACACCTCTCGGCGCGTTTGCCGAGCAGCAGTTGAGGTCGGGAGATCCGGGACGGCTCTGAAACACTATCGAATGATAGTTGGCGCATTTCGTTCCCTCCATCGGAGTGTTGTAGGTCGACCATCTCCCCGACGGCGAGCAGTAACCCATCACCGCATTATAATGCGACCGCTCAAGAAAATCTATTATTGCCGGATCCCTGTTAAGTCTGTAGATTTCTATAGCAAGCGCATTGAATGCTATCACACCGCACGTCTCAATATTCCCGTTTTTGAACGGATTTCCTATAGCCTGCTCGTCGGTTGAAAAAGCGCCGGTATTGTGAACGTCTGTTTTCAGGCAGGAGTAAAAAATCTTTGACGCCACGTCGAGATATATGCTGTTTTTGGTGCATCTGTACATCTCGGCAATTCCCATGATCACGTGCAGGGATTCCCATCTCGGTTTGGGGCACTGATAGTACTCGTACCCGTTCAGCGTATAATTTATATAATCGCCCGCTCCGGGATCGGCAAGGTCCTTCTCGATTTCCTTTGCGAATGAAAGATATTCCCTTTTTTTGGTTACGCTGTAAAGCAGACAGAAACCGTGAAATACGGACAGATTCATTTCCGACGAGCCGGTGTCGACTATCCTTTTCTTGCCGTTGTAAAACTTCCGCATAAACATGGTGGCTATCTTTTCGACAGCCTTCAGATAATCCGATTTTCCTGTCGCGTCGTACCACAGAAGCAGGCCGAACATTATGTGATAATGCGCCCAGCAGTCCCACGTGAGACCGGTCACGTCCGGATTCTGCGAATAAGCTCCCGTAAGACGGCACTGCCTTGAAAAACATCCCAGATACCCGTCCGCGTCCTGGTATTTCAGCAAATCAGATATAAAGCGCTGCACGTAGTCGTACAGATCGCGCCTTCCGGTCGCCAGATAAACGTAATAGGCGCCGGTTATGTATTTGCCGGCAAATTCACCTGACCATGGCAGAAGATCCCTGTATGGCTTCACATCCCTGTCGCGGAACATATAAAGAATGGCTGGGTTCGTTTCCCTGATACTCAGCAGCCACTGATCGCTGATTCGTTCCAGCAGTTTTCCGGTTTCGGAACTCAGAAAAAAGGTTTTGTAATTCGGTCTATTCATTAATAATCTGCCTTTTTTTTAAAATGTATTGAAAAATCGCCTTATTTATGGTAAAATATTACCGTGATAAGATACCCTATATTGAATCGTTCGGACTGGAGACAAAAGAATGGAATCAAGAGAAATATACCAGATAGGCAAACTTCTGATGGAAATATCCGGCAAGAGCTTTGAAAACCGGCCCGCCCCGTCGCAGATCCTTTACGAATATTTCGCAAAGGACATACCGAATATTTCTCTGATTTACGAAAGCTGCCTGCTGTCGCTTGCGAGGTACGTTTATGATAACGATTTTGAGTTTTTCTCGTCGGGGAAGGATCTGTATACCGTATTTTTTAACGTATCGGGTGAACTGTCGGTCACGACCGGACACGGGTCGTTCACTCTTCGCGACGGTGAAGTCATGTTTGCAAGGGATGCCGAAAACTACCGTATAGAAAAATCCGGGCCGATCCCTGCCGATATAATCGTCATGAGATGCACCGGCGTGCTTCCTCGCGGTTTTTATGAAATAATGGGGAAAAACGTTCTTGCGCCCTTATCCGCAGACAGCGATATGTTTCCGGCTTCATTTGACAGACTATACTATGTTTCCGGCCTGCACGGAACCGACAGATACGCATATATATCCTTTGCGTTATCGTCCCTTTTCATTGAAATATTCAAATGCAGATCCGCGGAAGGCAGATCGGAGGCAGGCTGTCAGAGGTGGATCGCAGAGGTCATTTCATACGCAAGATCTGAATTTTCGAACGGCATCACTCCGTCCGATATGTCAGAGCATTCGGGTATGTCAGAATCATCCTTCTACAGCAAATTCAGATGCTGCACGGGAAAAACGCCGCTGCAGTATCTTACCGAACTCAGAATAGAAAAAGCCAAAACACTTCTTTCAACAACCGATTTTCAGGTTAAATACATCTCTCAGAGCGTTGGTTTCGCTGGCTGCAGCCGTTTCATCGAAAAGTTCAGAAAAATGACCGGGATGACACCCGAGGAATACCGCAGAAAGATCAGGGCAGTCTGAGTCCCCAGTCGACAGACCCCGCAAGAGACTCCAGATTTTTTCCGGGGAACAGAGACGCGTAAGCTGCACCGCCTCTTCCGGCCGAAGCAAAGTCGACAAGGCCTATCTGCCCGCCGTCCGCCGTGCTTACCTTCATCGCGACCATATAATCGTTCTTTCTGACAAGCACATAGTCGAGGGATTCTACGTCAAGCGCCGGCGCGATTCCGTTAAAGGTCGGATTGATATTTTTGTCCATTGCAATCAGGCACGGACCGTAATAAAGGGCAACTTTGCCCCCTTTTTCATTCTCGCCCTTCATAAAGTGAAGGCAGGTCCCGATATTCAGAACAACGGTGTCTCCGCTTTTCCATTCACGCGTGAGTCCGGCATAGCCTGCGATGACAGAATAGGGGACTTCACCGTTTACGGAAACGGTGCTTTCATCCGCCCAGAAGGGTATGCGCAGGCAAAGCGTAAACTTTTCTGGCGAAACGAGGTCAAGCGTTATTTCCACTTTCCCGTCAGAAGGATACCGCGTTTGCTGAGAAACCGCTACAATATTTCCGCCGGGAGTTGAGGTAATGATCTCACCGTCTCCGTAGTAGTTTATTCTAAGTGCCCTGCCGTCCGTATACGTCGCCCATTTTGAAAGCAGCCCGATCCCTCGCGCATAATTCGCCGAGCAGCAGTTGAAATCCGGCGAACCGGGTGTTGCCTGCCATGACAGCTCATCCGAAGAGCTTACCTTTCTTCCGTTTCTCGGAGTGTTGTAAGTACAGGTTTTTCCGTCTTCACACTGTGCGCCGAGTATCGCATTGTAAAACGTCAGCTCAATTTCATCTATTATCCGGCTGTCATCAGGAGAAGCCGCGTAGCAGGTAGCGTTCAGATCCTCCCACAAAACCGAGGCGCAGGTTTCTATGGATCCTTCAGCCCATTTCGTACCCACGGCAGTCTCGCCCGTTGTCATTCCGCCGGTCATATGCCGGTCGGTTTGAAGAAGACTGTTGCGCAGATTCAGCATCGATTCCGCATAATTTCCGTCGTCTCTGACCATCCCGAGCCAGTAAAGCCCCTGAACGTCGAACATATTTTCCCAGCGATGGACAGGCAGCATGTAATACGGAGTCCCATTAAGCCCACCTTCATAAAAACCGCAATTCAGATCCGTTAGCCGGCTAAGCTCGTTTATAAGTTTGAGCTTCTGCCCGTCAGGCCTGATAAGCTGAAGCCTGCACAGCGGCGCCAGCACCATAAGCTGACCTACGCTTACCGGATTTCGCCTGACGCATACATACCTGTAAAGCGCGGACGAGATCCTGTCCGCCATGTCAAGGGCTCTTTCCGAGCCGCTGGCCTCATACCACTCGACAAGACCCTGAAGCATGAAAAAATGCGCCCCGACGTCCCAGTATTTCATGTCGAACTGTTCGCTGTCGGAATAATTTCCCAGATAACCGTTTTCAGCCTGAAGACTCTCAAGCGCGGAAACCAGTTTTTCAATTTCGTCGTAAAGACTCTCGGAACGGGTAAGCGCATAGCATTGCGCGGCGCCATACAGAAAAGCGCCGGGAAATTCTCCGTACCAGGTCACGATGTCGTGTTTCTGACCGCTGTTCCGATTCTCTATCGCCTCAAGGATATACGGGTTGTCTTTCACTGCCGTCATAAGCCAGTTTTCCTGATTTAACGAAACTCTTTTGCCGACGTATCCCGTCAGATCGGCGCGATAAAGCGTCGAAGAACTCTTTATTCTTCCGGCTTCTTGCTCCGAAATGAAGTATTTTTCCATAAATCCGCTTTCTGCGTCAGGCACTTCCGGTCCGGTTCCGCATCCAGCTATGACCGGAATGAGAATGAAAAGCGCCGCTGCGAACAAAAAAAACTTTTTCACAAATTCTTAAACTTCGCCCGCCGGAAATATATCCGGCGGGCATAAAACGTATCAGTGTTTTTTCGCAAGGATAACAGCCCCTGCGCAGACCGCCGCAACAAGCACGCTCAAGGCCGCAAGCATGTCGTCAGACGTTCCCGGGTTGAACGAAACCGGGGTGTCGCTGTTGCCCCAGAAGTTAACCTCGTCCAGATATACCGTTCCGTTGTTGTTTCCTTCTATCCAGAAATACAGCGTCGCGTTCTTAACGTCGCTCTTTATTTCCTTGTCCCACTCAGAATAATCTATATTCCAGTTTTCTCTGCCAATCGCAAGAGCGTTCCCGTTCTCATCGGCACCTACAAACGTCCATTCGCCGCTTTTGAACGACGTCATTACAGCAATATTGCGATACGCGTCGTCGCCGCTCTCATGCGTCGTATGGAGAGTGGCTCTTATCGAGCCGTCAAAATCACCGCTGACGTAAAAGGTGCAATAATACTGTCCGTCGCCGCAGGATTTAATATAATCCGTTACGTTCCAGGCGGCGGCTCCCCATTC
>JAFZTO010000208.1 GCA_017618795.1 Clostridia bacterium
AAAAAGGAGAAAAGAGAAATGGAATTCAAAGTATATCAGAAGGAGCTGGAGCTCCAGTCAAGAGGATGGATACCGACGTTTCACGACGTGTCCAAGGAGATAATCGAGATAGTGCAGGCAAGCGGCGTGAAGAACGGAACAGTGTGCATAGCGTCGCACCATACGACCTGCTCGGTCATGATACAGGAGTGCTCGCACGATATAGACAAGTACGACCTCGAGTACCTGCAGCACGATATCCTGGATATAATGCAGAAACTCGTGCCGTCGTTCGACGAGGAACATGAGTACAGACATCCCGGACCGATACATACCCAGTTCGGCAGATACGTGAACGAGCCGGGAGACTTCACCAGCCTCAATACGGACGGACACCTCCGCTCGGTGTTCTTCGGAAGAAGCGAAACCATGACCATAAAGGACGGAGTGCTCGACGGAGGAGAGTTCGCGCACGTGTACTTCGTCGACTGGGACTGCGTCAGAGCAAGACACCGCCAGCTCAACGTGACCGTCATGGGAACGACAGACGAGGTCGAGGACAGAAAGTGGAACAACGGCGAGGTGATCAACACCCTCCGCAAGTATACGCCCGAGGAAAAGGCCTACGACGTCCACTATACCCTCCAGCAGCAGAGATGAGAGATGAAAGAGAAAATAAGAACCCCTTACTTCGAAATAGGGACTAAGAACTACGTGTGGGGAGATAAACTTCTCGAGTACGCTCTTGCGGCGGATAAGGTGGCGGAGAAATACGATATAGACGTTCTGTTTATATGCCCCGCACTCGAAGTCAGAAGAGTCGCCGAAAACACCAAACACCTGAAGGTGTTCGTCACGTATATGGATACCCTCCGCCCCGGACGGGGCTGCGCGGATATACTCCCCGAGGGAGTAAAGGCCGCAGGCGCCGTCGGAGTCATGATCAACCACTGCGAAAAGCCTATGAGCCTGCCGCAGATGAAAAAGACCATAGACAGAGCGAGAGAACTGGATATGCTCGTCTTCGCCTGCGCGGACACACTCGATGAGGCAAGAGCCATCGCCCAGCTTCACCCGGATATAATAAACCCCGAACCCTCCGCAATAATAGGAGGAGGCAAAGGCGCGAGCCCGATGGATTACGTCATGGACTCCATACGCGCCATAAAGGAGATAGACCCGGAGATAATGGTGGAGCAGGCGGCCGGGATAACCTGCGGGCAGGAAGTCTATGACTTCATCATGGCAGGATCGGAGGCGGCGGGAGCCGCGTCGGGGATAATGAACGCCGCCGATCCCGTAGCAATGATAGACGAGATGATCGCCGCCACGCGCCGCGCGGCGGACGATATAAAGAAAGGGAAAAGATATGGTGTACAGTGAATCGGTGTCCCTGCAGTCGAGAGACAGGGCGGTAAGCTTCCACGACGTGACAGACAGGGTAAAGGAGATAATAACGCGCTCCGGGATAAAGAACGGCATAGCGGTGGTTTATTCCCATCACACGACCTGTTCCGTGATCACGCAGGAGTGCGCCTTCGACATGTCTATGACAGGCCTTGAAACGCTTCAGCAGGACCTTGTCAATGTGTTCGAGAAATGGATACCGGCCCAGAGGAGCGAGGGGATGTACCTTCACCCGGGAAGGAAGGCGCTTGATTTCGCCGAGAGCGTCGGAGAGGACAACTTCGGATGCCACAACACCGACGCGCATCTGCGCTCGTCTATAATCGGCAGGAGCGTTACAGCGGTTGTGATCGACGGCAGTCCCGATCTCGGCGAGTTCGGCAGAATCCACTTCATCGACTGGGATCAGACACGCGCCAGAAAACGCACCCTTCAGGTTATGATTATCGGGGAGTGAAAATGAACGGTGTAATCGATTTGATCGGAAATGCAGGCGTGCTTCCCGTTATAGCGCTTGACAGCGAGGAAAAGGCTGTTCCTCTTGCAAAAGCGCTTTATTCCGGCGGCCTGCCCGCTATAGAGGTGACGCTTCGCACAGATTGCGCATTGAATTGCATTAAAAGGATTTCCGAAGAATATCCGGAGACAGTTGTCGGGGCGGGCACGGTTCTTACAGTCAGTCAGGCGGACGAAGCGGTGAGAGCGGGGGCAAAATTTATTGTGACGCCAGGATTTGACGAAACAATCGCCAGGCACTGTCTTGACAGGGGTTATTTGCTTATGCCGGGTGTTTCAGGTGTTGCCGATGTTCAGAAAGCGTATGTAATGGGCTTCAGAACCGTAAAACTTTTTCCGTGCGAACCGCTTGGAGGACTTGATTATATCAAACAGGTTTCAGGACCCTTCCGCGGAATGAGATTTGTTGCGACCGGCGGTATAACGTTTGACAATGTGCAGAGTTATCTTGAAAACGGAAGTGTGCGCGCCGTCGGAGGAAGTTTTATCATTCCAAAAAAACTTCTGTCGGAAGGGCGTTTTTCCGAAATAAGCAGGGAAGTACGCGCGTCAATGGCAAAAATTCTGGGATTTAAACTAATGCACGTTGGTATCCACTGCGAAAACGAACAGGACGCTTTCAGGACCGCTGAATGGTTTTCAGGTCTGTTCGGTTTCTGCGTTGCGGACGGTCAGACAGTTTTTTCAGGTACCGCCGTGGAATGCATGAAGGCTCCTTATCTTGGGAAAAAATACCATATAGGCTTCCGGACGGTGTCTGCTGAAAGAGCAAAGTTCTTTTTTGAAAATATGGGAATAGGAACGCGTGAATACAAGTACGACGGAAACGGCAAAATGTTTTCCTTTTATCTTGACTGCGTTATGAAGGATTTTGCTGTTCACGTTACTTATAAGCCGGAGGAAAAATCATGAAAAAGGTAGTTGGTCTGGGCGATATGATCTGCGGGCTGAACGCGCCGGGTTATCTTAAACTGATTCAGACAGACCGTTTCGATGTCTTCTACACTGGCGCGGAGGCAAACGTTCTTGCGGCGCTCAGTTATATGAATGTTCCGACGGATTTTGTTACGAGACTGCCGGACAACGATATCGCGAAAGCGGCTGTCGCCAATCTCCGGAAATACGGACTCGGCACGTCGCACATCGCAACCGGCGGAAGCAGGATGGCGGTCATGTTTGTCGAAACGGGCGCTGCGCAGAGGTCTTCAAAGGTCGTTTTTGACAGATATAATACTGGTGTTTGCGGCATGAAGCCATCACATTTCGACTGGGACGGGATTTTTGACAACGCGGATACCATTGTTATTTCGGGAATCACACCTGCGCTGTCTCCTGACGCGGCAACGACTACGCTCTATGCTGCTGAGGAAGCGAGGAAAAGGGGAGTTTTTGTTTCATGCGACATTAATTACCGCGCTTCGCTTTGGTCATACGAGGACTGCAGGATTTATATGGAGAAGATACTGCCGTATATCGATCAGTTTATAATAAACGAAGATCATGCGAAAAAAATCCTCGGCGTAAGCGCACCGGGAGACTGCTATCAGGAAAACGGTTTACTGAACGATGACGGGTGTGACATTGTTGCTAAAGAAATCTCGGGACGATACGGCCCCGGAACGGTTGCCCTTACCAGACGGCTGACGATAAGCGCATCCGACACAGTATGGGGAGCAATGATTTGCGAGAACGGAAGGCCATATCATTCCAGAATGTACAGCATACATGTCGTCGGAAGGATAGGAGCGGGAGACGCCTTTGCCGCAGGGCTTATTTATTCTAGAATGAACGGTTTTGATCCGCAGAAAAAAACGGATTTTGCAACGGCGTGCGGCGTTCTAAAGCATTCTATATCCATGGATTTCAATCTTGTTTCAGCGTCAGAGGCGCTTGAACTGGCGGAGAACAGGGATTACGGCAGAGTTAACAGATAAAAAGTTTAAACCTGACAATTCAAACAGGAAAGGATTGATGTTATGTCACATATAACTATTGAAGATTTAAAGAGTTTTTGCCGCGAATCGCTCATAAATGAAGGTATGAATTTACAGCACGCGGATGAAACGGCTGACGTACTGACAACTACAGAGGCGTGGGGAGTGCATTCGCACGGGGTAAAGAATCTTTATGCATATATCAGAAAGGGCAGAGCCGGAGGTGTCGATTTCGGTGCGGTGCCGGAGGTGGTTAAAGAGGGCGTCTCGTACAAAGTTATAGATGCGCACAATTCTCTGGGCATGGTGGCATCGGTTTTCGGAATGAATCAGGCCTGCGGTCTTGCAGAAAAAAGCGGTATTGGCATCTCGGTCGTCAGAAACAGCTGCCATTTCGGCGCCGCGGGTTATTATTCGAACATTGCTGCCAGACGCGGTTTTATCGGTCTGTCAATGAGCAATACTGACAGCAACATGTCAATTCCCGGAACAAAGGGAAAAACGATCGGAAACAACCCGTTTTCATATGCCGCCCCGTCTGAAAAATATCCGTCTGTCTTTCTCGATATAGCCCTGAGCGCCGTTGCGGCTTTGAAGGTGATTCAGGCGAACATTGACGGCAGGTCGATCCCGGACACGTGGCTTGCGAACAGCGAAGGGATACCAACGACCGATCCGGGAGATTTTTTCCGTGACGGTGCGCTTCTTCCC
>JAFZTO010000209.1 GCA_017618795.1 Clostridia bacterium
AATTTCATAGGTTCCCTCCGGGAAATACTTAACAATATCGCCGTTGAGAAGTTCTTTCATATTCTGAATGTATTCTTCAAGATTGCCTTTCGAGTACATTTCGGCTATCAGCTTTTCGTTTTCGATCTGGAAGATATTGAAAATGGTATAGAGTCTTCCTCTGTAATAGTACGCCCAAGGAGCCTTGAGGTGCTCTATCGTTTCGTCGATCCCGTAATCTCCGAAAAGATATTCGATCTGGTCGTCGGTGTATGTTGCCTGATCGCATCCCTCCTCCTCATTCAATTTCTTGTTATAATTATTCCACTTGATAAATTCAGATTTATCAACGTCAAGATGTTTTATGATGAGATAGAGGTTAGGTAAATTGCGGATTTCAGGATTATTTTCTTTTTGCTCCCGTGCGTATTGTTGCTCGTTCGAAGGCAGATCCTGCTGGTCGTAAATGCTGTAAATAATATACAAATCCGCAATTGAAGACGGAGAGTATACATTTGAATATATTTCGAGCGGAACATGATATCCTTCATCGAACATCCCGTAGCCTTCACGCCACATCCAGTCGCCGGCAATTATCGGCTGTTCTTCGATTTCTTCGGTAGTGACTGCCGGCTCCGTTTCGTCCGTGGTGACAGGCTCGGTTGCAACGTTTTCGGAGGTTTCAGTTATCGGGTCAGTAGTTTCCGGAACATCGGTCAATACCGGTGCAACAGAAACAGTTTCCGAGGAAGCGTTTCCCGGCGTAATCGGTCTAAGGCAGCCGGAAAAAGAAACTATTGTTGTCAACGCAATTAAAAGGATGACAGGTTTTACTAATATTTTCATATTATTTCCCTTTCTGATTTTAAGCAAAATAAAGAGGTTCGTTTCTGTAGAACATCATGGGGTCTGCACATCGTTTCAGCCCAACGTACAAAGTTCCGTCAGTAATAATGCTCATGTGCAAATGGTAACCGTAATTCCCACCTGTGTTTCCAGAATATCCAACAATATCTCCTTTTGCGACTATGTCATTGGCTTGAACGTTAAATCCGTTCAGGTGCATATACACTGTGGATAGTTTTTTGGATGAATTATTGTAAGCATGATATGTTGAGCTTGATGCTTTGATAGTTATGTAATTACCTTCGCCGTTATCACCCATTCTTGCTCTTTCTACCTTTCCGGCAAAAGCCGCATATACATTTGTGTTGCTTCCGGCGTTCAAGTCAAGCCCGGCGTGAGCTTTGTGATTTGCCTGTCTGTATCCGAATCCGGACCAGATTTTTCTGTAAAGTGATCCGTTTGGCAATGGGAATAGAAGATTTAACCCCGTATAATAGTCCTCCTCGGCATTGCGCTCCGAAAATTCCAAAGTCCATTTGTTGTTGGTGTAAACGGTACCTGAAGTTGACTGATACGAAAGGACAATATTACCGTTCGTGGTGTATGAACTGTGCGTTCCGTTTGGAACATCGTCATCTACCCCTTCTGCCGTCCCATTTGCGGATATAACAAGATTTGTGCTTGAATTGAGGACTATCTTAAACTGCCCCGAACCCAAACCAACAAGTTTAAACAGCTGTCTTGACACGGAGACGTTTTCACACAGATTAATTCTTATATTGCATGCACCTGTGGCGCTGTCCGCTTCAACGCACCTGAAATATCCGTTTCCGCTGTTTATCGGCTTTATGTAGTAGGCGTTTGACGATGAGTCATAAGTAAAGCGAAATTCCTGCGCGTTATATGACAGATTATCTATAACGTTGTTCAGGCTTCTCTGGTGAATGTTTACTTCATCATAATTCCACGCCCTGCTGAGGGTCATGTACTTTGATGACGAACAACTCTTTATACGGAATATCCCGTCGTCGAGCTGTCGGACGGTCACTGTAACCGAGTCCACACATATAAAGTTGCTTATCGCAGGCATGATCTGAACGGTAACATATGTCGTTCCTTCTGAAACGGCGGTAATAAGCCCGGTCTGCGATACGGTAAGGACGGACGTGTCACCGGAGGTCCACACAAGGGTTGGATTCGTGATCAGCACAGATACCTCATAACCCATCTGGTACGTTTCAGCCACTCCGCTTCCGACAATCATTGCGGAAGGGCTGTCGGTTATCCTGACACCGTAAGTGACCACCCTGCCGGGTTCGTCTTCCGCCGGTATTGTATCAAAAGTGTCCTCCGCGCATATTCCAGGCAACATAAAAGCCGACAGGAACAATGCGAGCGAAAGAAGAAGCGAAACGCTCTTTTTCAGTTTATTGAATTTTATCATACGTCATGATTCTTTTAAATCTTTGAAATTATTTGTGTTCTGCGCTGCGCTGTTCGCGCACTCACGCAAAAAGATACGGAAAAGTTTTATCCCGTACTGTTTATTTCAGGATTTACGGCGCGCAGTTGTCCGATGCCGTCAGGCCATCGCGGGAGCATCTGTGCGCCGCGGATCAAGCGAGGCTTCCACCGACCTTTTACACAGGGGGAAGGCGGCTTTTCTTTTATCCACAAGCCTGATACCGGACCGGAAACGTTTATTTGCCGTTTTCATCCTTTCTTCCTTCCTTTCCTGTTAATCCTTATACATTATACCACATTTCTTTTTCAATGTCAAGAGCGGATGACATATTTCGCGCAAAAAAAGAAATATTTCACGTCGCGAGGGTGTTTGATGAGAATTTTTTGCGTACATGCCGTTGCGCAAACCCTCGCCGGACACGGTCATAAAAATCCCGCAGGCTGAACGTCTGCGGGAGCGTTTTATTCGTATTCGATCGTCGCGGGTTCCTTGCAGCTCAGGTCGTAGAGGACGCGGTTGACGCCCTTGACTTCCCTGAATATCCTGTCGCGGATCTTAAGCAGCAGGTTGTACGGAATCTCCTCGACCGTTGCGCTCGTGGCGTCGACGGAGTTTACGGCGCGGATGATCACCGGCCAGTTCGTTTTGTTACTTTATCTGAAATCCTTCTCGAAATCAAACGGATACCAGAGTTCCTCATCAGAATCTGCACGATATTCGTAGATGCCGGTACAGGAACCGCAGAAAAGGCTGTTCCCGATTTTTATCATGGAATTTGTCAGTATTTCGTAAGGGATTTCTGTTTCTTTTATAATCTTAACGGTATTATTTTTGTCAATCATAATGATTGAAGTGCACGTCGAAATATAAACCGATTCGGTTTCTTCATCGTACGTAAAAGCAAGCGGACAGTCCGTCTCGGCGATTGTTTCCCATTTAAACGTGCCGGATTCATAATCTCCGCTGAGCTCTAATAGATGACCGATACATTCAGATTTTGACATGGATCTGAAATCCTCCGTTACAAGATATCCTTTTCTGTTGCTGATTTTTATAAATCCAAGACAGTTCTCGTTAACCACAGGAGTGGATTCAAGATCAAAGCAGATACTGTTATACGGGTAAAAACGGACCCACCCGTCAAATTCACCGATATTCACACCGACAAAATATCCGTAGTCAGCATTAAAAATGTGAGTTTTTCCTTCATTTTCCCGGATCGTTCTGACAATTATTGATGTCCCCTTTTTTTCTATACAGCATGATAACAGTTCATACGGGCTGTCCCATGAATAGTATTTCCGGTTTTTGTCACAATCAAATTCGCAGGCTGTCAATCTGCGAAGATTCGGAAAATCCGGTGAAGAGACTTCAATCATTTCTGTTCTTCGGTTACATCCTGTAAAACAGATAATTATTATTAAGGAAATAATCAAACCGGTTATTCTGCGCATTATGTACTCTCACTGATTCGATATTTACATTATTATACTGCGTTTAAGCTGTAATGTCAATAAAAAAACGCATTTTACTATAGTAAGTAAGCAAGAAAGGCGGAAAAAATCCGCCTTTCAGATTTCGTTTTATTCGTATTCGATCGTCGCGGGTTCCTTGCAGCTCAGGTCGTAGAGGACGCGGTTGACGCCCTTGACCTCTCTGAAGATCCTGTCGCGGATCTTAAGCAGCAGGCTGTACGGAATCTCCTCGACCGTTGCGCTCGTGGCGTCGACCGAGTTTACGGCGCGGATGATCACCGGCCAGTTCCAGGTCCTCTTTCCGTCGGTGATGCCGGTCGAGCGCATATCGGGAACGACGGTAAAATACTGCCACACCCTGCCCTCAAGGCCGGCTTTCGCAAATTCCTCGCGGAGGATGGCGTCGGACTCGCGCACCGCCTCCAGTCTGTCGCGTGTGATGGCCCCAGTGCAGCGCACACCGAGGCCGGGGCCGGGGAACGGCTGGCGGTAGACCATGCCGTCTGGCAGCCCGAGCTGCTTGCCTACCATGCGGACCTCGTCCTTATAGAGGAGTTTTACAGGTTCGACGAGTTCGAAATTCAGCTCCTCGGGCAGTCCGCCCACGTTATGATGCGCCTTGACGCCCTTGCTCTCGACTATATCGGGGTAAATGGTTCCCTGCGCGAGGAATCTGATGCCGTCGAGCTTCTTTGCCTCTTCTGCGAAGACGTCGATGAACTCTTTGCCGATTATTTTTCTTTTCTGCTCGGGGTCTGAGACTCCGGCGAGCTTGTCGAGGAATCTGTCGACCGCGTCGACGTAGATGAGGTTTGCGTTCAGCTGATTGCGGAAAACCTCGATGACCTGCTCGGGCTCGCCCTTGCGGAGAAGCCCGTGGTTGACGTGCACGCAGGTCAGCTGTCTGCCGACCGCCCTTATGAGCAGCGCGGCGACGACCGAGCTGTCGACTCCGCCGGAGAGGGCGAGCAGGACCTTGCTGTCGCCTATCTGAGCGCGGAGCGCGTCGATTTGTTCGGAAATGAATTGGTCGGCAAGTGCGGGTGTGGTTATTCTTGCCATGTTTTCGGGTCTGATGTTGTTGCTCATGTTGCGCCTCAGTCGGTATAGTTGTCGAAATATCCCTGGACCAGGACGACGGGAGTTCCCTTGTCGCCCGAGCCGCTCGTCAGGTCGCAGAGCGAGCCGATAAGGTCGGTAAGCTGGCGCGGGGTCGTTCCCTGCGACGCCATGTTGCCCTTAAGGTTGGCGTCCTTGGCCTTTATGGATTCGGAGATTGCTTTTTTAAGTTCCTCTCCGCTCAGGTCTTTGAAATCGTTGTCGGCGAGATATTTGAGCTTAAGCTCGTTCGGCGTTCCGACAAGGCCGTCTGTGAAGGCGGGAGACACGACGGGGTCGGCCAGCTCCCATATTTTGCCCTGCGGGTCCTTGAAGGCTCCGTCGCCGTAGACCATTACCTCAATATTCTTTCCGGTTGCCTCGAAAAGTCTTTTCTGAACGTCGAGTACGAGCGGTCTGCAGTCGCGCGGGAACAGCTTGACCTTGTTTTCGGTCGATTTGTTGGAGCCGAGCAGACCGTATTTTTCGTTGCAGCCGCTTCCGTTCACGGGGGATGTCATGATGTCGTCTAGCCCGCATACGCGTTCCGCTCCGGCGGCGCGCAGGAGTCTCTTCGTACGGGCGCGGGTATGGATGTCGCAGTTCAGGACGTTTTTGGCGTAGTCGAGCACGGCGACCGCGTGGTTGGCGAAGATTATCTCCACCTCCGCCCCCTCCTCGCGGATAAGGTCGCCGTAGTACTGCACGTAATCGACGCCGGTGAACTCGTGCTTTTCATATCCGAAAAGTTCTCTGTATTTTTCAAGGGTGAGCACGTCGGAATACGGATTGACTCCCTTTTCGTCGATCTTATCCATGCTCACGAGCGCGTTGCCGACCTCGTCGGACGGATAGCTGAGCATAAGCACTACCTTTTTACAGCCGCGCGCGATGCCCCTCAGGCAGATGGCAAAGCGGTTGCGCGACATTATCGGGAAGATCACCCCGACGGTCTGTCCGCCCAGTTTGGCTCTGACGTCCGCGTCGATGTCGTCCACGGTGCAGTAGTTGCCCTGCGAGCGCGCGACGATGGATTCGGTCATTGCCACGACGTCCCGGTCGCGGAGCTCAAAGCCTTCCGCTTCCGCGGCTTCGAGCACGCTTGCGGTGATGATGGTTCCCAGATCGTCCCCCTCCCTGATTATGGGACAGCGGATCCCTCTTGAAACCGTTCCTGTTCTTCGTTCGTAATTTCTCATTTTCATACCTTTCCGGCGGGATTCGCGTATTAGCCTTTTCCGCCGGCTTTCGAACTAATATATTATATCACTATTCTCCCCGTTTGTCAACCTTCTTTCTTGAAAGACCTTCTTTCTTGAAAGAAAGAAGGCAAAGAACTTTTTGACGGCTACGCTCATACTTGCGTTAGTGATTACAGACTTTGACATCTGTACTTCCCCTTTTTCCGGTGCCTTCCGGACCGGCCAAAGAACTTTTGTGCGGCTTCGCTCCCGCTTTTGAAAAAGCGGGGCAAAACTTCTGAACGGCTACGCTCATACTTGCGTTTGTGATTACAGACTTTGACATCTGTACTTCCCTTAATTTCCGCTGCCGGGGGACCGGCCAAAGAACTTTTGTGCGGCTTCGCTCCCGCTTTTGAAAAAGCGGGGCAAAACTTCTGAACGGCTACGCTCATACTTGCGTTAGTGATTACAGACTTTGACATCTGTACCTCCCTTAATTTCCGCTGCCTTCCGGCCCGGCAAAAAAGCCCCCGGCGGGGGGCTTTAAAGTTATACCGTGTCAGTCTATGGCAATGGAGCGGGTTTCAGGCTTGACCTCAGCCTTTTTCGGCAGGTTGAGCGACAGAACGCCGTTTTCGTACTTTGCGGTGATGCGGTCGAGATCGACGTCCGTGACCTCAAAGGAACGGGTGTATCTGCCGTAGGTCCTCTCGCGGCGGACGAAGCGGTCGCTGTCCTTCTGCTCGTCCTGAGACTTGTGCTCGGCCGAGACAGTGAGAACGTCGCCGTTCACTTCGATTTTGATTTCCTCCTTGGAGAAGCCGGGGAGATCGGTCTGAAGCAGATAGCCGTCTTCGTTCTCCGTAACGTCGGTGCCGAAAGCGGGCATGCAGCGTCCTCCGAAAAAGCTCTTCTCGAACTCGTCCATGTCGCGAATGATATTCGCGGGGCTCCAGTTGTTTCTGCGGTATGGTGTGATTCCGAACATGATTTTAGTCCTCCTTGGATCGTTTTTTAGTATTGTTTAGCAGTTCTCTCACGAGAACGCTAATATTATACCAGAAATTTGTGTATTTTGTGTGAACGATTAAGGTATTTTTTGTAAATATTAGCAATCAGAGTGATAAACTGCTAAAAACCAGAAAAAAACAGCCCCCGCCGGAGCGGGGGATTGTGATTACAGATTATACCTTCGGGAGCCTCCGGCGGTAGCTTTCGAGTTCTTCGTCGGTGGGGATGTAGTCGGTCATCGTTCCGTTGTGGAACTGTTCGTAAGCGACGAGATCGAAGTATCCGGTGCCTGTCAGACCGAAGAGGATGGTCTTTTCCTCGCCTGTTTCCCTGCACTTCAGCGCTTCGTCGATTGCTACCCTGATGGCGTGCGAGCTTTCGAGAGCGGGCAGAATGCCCTCGACCCTCGCAAACGCCTCCGCGGCCTCGAAAACGTCGGTCTGGACCGCCGACACGGCCTCCATGTACCCGTCGTCGTAGAGCTGGGAGAGGACCGGGCTCATACCGTGATAGCGCAGGCCTCCCGCGTGGTTGGCGGACGGGATGAAGTCGCTGCCGAGGGTGTACATCTTGGCAAGCGGGCAGACCATTCCCGTGTCGCAGAAGTCGTAGGCGTAGACGCCCCTCGTGAAGCTCGGGCAGGACGCGGGTTCTACGGCGACTATCCTGTAGTCGGCCTCGCCGCGGATCTTTTCGCCCATGAACGGCGAGATAAGGCCTCCGAGGTTGGAGCCGCCGCCGGCGCAGCCGATGATGACGTCCGGCTTTACGCCGTATTTGTCCAGCGCGGCCTTTGCCTCAAGCCCTATCACCGACTGGTGAAGCAGGACCTGGTTCAGCACGCTGCCGAGAACGTAGCGGTAGCCGGGGTTGGACACCGCGACCTCCACCGCCTCGGATATCGCGCAGCCGAGCGAGCCTGTGGTGCCCGGGTGCTCGGCGAGTATCTTTCTGCCGACCTGCGTCTCTGTGGAAGGAGACGGAGTGACCGACGCGCCGTATGTGCGCATTACCTCGCGGCGGAACGGCTTCTGCTCGTAGGAGCATTTGACCATGAACACCTTGCAGTCCAGCCCGAAGTACGAGCACGCCATGGACAGGGCGGTTCCCCACTGCCCGGCCCCCGTTTCGGTGGTCACGCCCTTCAGGCCCTGCTTCTTTGCGTAGTAGGCCTGGGCGATGGCGGAATTGAGCTTGTGGCTTCCGCTCGTGTTGTTGCCCTCGAATTTGTAATAGATCTTCGCGGGCGTCTTCAGCTTCTCTTCAAGGCAGTAGGCCCTCACCAGCGGCGACGGGCGGTACATCTTGTAGAAGTTCCTTATCTCCTCCGGTATAGGGATAAGGCGGGTGTCGTTGTCGAGCTCCTGCTCCACGAGTTCGGAGCAGAACACGGCCTCCAGTTCCTCCGGCTTCATGGGAAGACCCGTTCCGGGGTTGAGCAGCGGCGCGGGCTTGGTCTTCATGTCGGCGCGGACGTTGTACCAGCTCTGCGGCATCTCGCTTTCTGTAAGATAGATTTTGTACGGGATTTTGCTTTCGGACATTTTCTCATGTCTCCTTTCATATATATATTTCTTCCTTTCTGGAGAAAGGAAGCGAAAGACTTTTGAAAAAGGGTGGAGCCAAGGATGTTGGGGAGTCCGAGGGGAAGAAAACTTCGGCGTTTGAGATGGTTTCTTCCCCTCGGAATAAAACAGTTTTCTAACTTTTGCCGCTTAAACGATTATAAGCAAAAATTGATTGTAAAGGTTTTTTCCGCATTTCTCCCTACAGTGGGAGAAACGCTCGCAAAGAGGCACCGCCAAAGGACCCCTTCCTCAAAGGCGCGGTCCTTTGGAATCTCCGGCATTGCCCCGCCGCATAAAATATGTTATTACAAAGCAAGCGGCGGGGTGTTGTTTGTTAAAGCATAAAGTAATTAATTTTTTACAATGCCTTGACGAAGTATCGGTGTTGGCGCGACAGCATTCAAAAGTTTTTGCCCCCAGGGGTTCCCCGAAATGAGCAAAGCGAATTTTGGGGGTTCGCGTCAGCTTTTTACAAAAAGCGGGAAAAAACAAAAACCTGCCCTGGCTTAAAAATGCCGGGACAGGAAAAAAACTTCTCCTGCGGTGCCACCCCGCCTGACGGAAAGATCCGCCCGCTCAGGCCGTACGTTCGTGTAAAACACATAATACGGCGCGCGTTTGATCACGGAGCGCCGCTCCGTCTCCCCTCTGCCCCCGCTTTTTGAAAAAAGCGGGCCAAAAACTTTTCTGCGGCTGCGCTCAAACGCTCGCTTGTAAGAACAAACGTTAAAGCGCGTGCCACGCTCCATGCAGAACGACATTGCAGCGTTCAGACAATAAAGCCGGCAACTGATGTCGGCGGGGAGCGGCGTAGCCAGTCAAAAAATTCCTGGTTCTTCTTTCCAAAGAAGAACAGACCTTTCGGGTCGCCCTCGGAAGTCCATTCGTTTCCGCATCCGCCGCCGCAATTCCACCGCCTGCGGCTCTCTGTGCACGGAAAAAATCGGAAACTACTTGCTCTTCGTCTCAGGTTTGCGTAATATTATATCACCGGTTTTTGCTTTTGTCAACAGTTTAAAAAAAGTTAATAAAGTTTTAACATTTCTGTAATGTTAATACAAAGCAAAATATTTCCCGAATTCAGGAAATAATACTTGACAAATTCGGAAAATTGTGATATAATATTGTTGTATTCCGGAAATTCGGAAAAATCGTGAAAAAATTAAAAGGAGATATATAATGGAGATCAGACGAATGTTCGCGTCGGTGGTGACGGAGGACGACATGTTTATGGCGCTGAGCGTTCAGGCGCAGACGCTTTATTTCCACCTCGGAATGAACGCCGACGATTTCGGGCTTCTGCGGCCGAAAAAGGTGCTTTACATGCTTCGCATGAGGGAAAGCGTGCTGAAAGAGCTGCAGAAAGGCGGCTACGTGATACCGCTCGACGACGGGGTTGTGGCTGTAACCCACTGGAACGTGAACAACAAAATGCGCTCGGACAAGAAAAAGAAGTCGGTTTTTTCAAAGCAGTTGGAATCGCTTAGCCTTGCCGACGGCGACACATACGTGGCGGCCGTCAGCGCAGATCCCGGCGACGAAACTGTCGAAAACGTTACAGACACGTTACGCAACCGTGCGCAAAACGGTACGGATTCGTTACAGATCCGTTACGATTCCGTTACGGAACCGTGCCCCAGTACAGTACAGAACAGTACAGAACAGAACAGAACAGATAATTCCCGTCGCTTCTCTCCGGTCCTTCAGGACAGCACAGTTCAACATGCCGCCCCCTTCGGGGCTGAAGAAAAAGAAACGGATAAAGAGAAAAAAGAAAGGGGAGGCGAAAACCGGCGTCCGGACCGGCAGCCGTCGCCTCCCTTCTGCGGCGATCGCAGGAGAAAAGGACAGTACGGCGGCTCTTACAGCCGGAATCCGTATAAGGACAACGGACTTTATCACAGTTTCGATCCCGACGAGTTTTTCGAGCTGGCGCTGAAAAGGTCGGAGGAAATGCTGGATAAGGAATACGGAGGAGCCGACCGGGAAAACGGATGACGGAAGTCAGAGGGATAAAAACAGGCGCCGTCTTCCTCGCCATGGGAAGGAAGCTTTTTTCAAAAAGCGAAAAAAAACGTTTCCCCTTTACAACCGGAAAAAAATGTGATATAATATTTATATATAATTTTACTTCAGGAGCCAACAGCGATGACGGACATTGAAAGACTTAAAAAGCTGCAGGTTCCGGCGGGGGACAGCATTCCCTGCGTGCTCGACACCGACGCCTACAACGAGATCGACGACCAGTACGCGATCGCTCTGCTCGTGAAGCACGAAAGGACCGACCTGAAGGCCATATACGCCTGCCCGTTCTTCAACGAAAATTCCTCCTCGCCGGAGGACGGCATGGAAAAGAGCTACGGCGAGATACTCAACCTGCTGACCCTCATGGGGAGGGAGGACATGAAAAAGAACGTGTTCAGAGGCTCGCGTGGTTATCTGCCCGACGAAAAAACGCCTGTTCAGAGCGGGGCGGCGCGGCATCTGTGCGACATTGCCATGCAGTTCACGCCCGAAAATCCGCTCTACGTAGTCAGCATTGGCTGCATAACCAACGTGGCAAGCGCGCTGCTCATGCGCCCGGAGATCGCCGACCGTATCGTCGTGGTGTGGCTCGGAGGCCATTCCTACAGCTGGCCGGACACAAACGAGTTCAACATGAAGCAGGACGTGGCCGCAGCAAGAGTGGTGTTCGATTCCGGCTGCCCCCTCGTTCAGCTGCCGTGCATGGGCGTCGTTTCGGCGTTCTATACGACCGGGCCGGAGCTTGAATACTGGCTGAAAGGCAAAAACCCGCTCTGCGACTACCTCGTCAGTCATACCGCAGGCACCGCGGAGAAGTACGCGAAGGGAAAGGTCTGGTCAAGGGTGATATGGGACGTGACGGCGGCCGGATGGCTCCTCGGAGAGAGGTTCATGCGCTCCGAGATCGTTCACGCGCCGATTCCCGGCTACGACAACCGCTATTCGTTTGACGGCGGGCGGCATCTTATGCTCTGCGTGACGCACATAAACCGCGACGCGCTTATGGGAGAACTGTTCAGGGTGCTGGCGCCAACTTCTTAAAAGAAGTTGGACAAGAACTTTTGACGGCTACGCGCGAACCCCCAATGTTCACATCGTTCGCATCTGGGAACCCCGCCGCTCATACTTGCGGTTGAAAGCACCGACTTTTATTGCTGTACTCTCCCTTCAAACTGGCGCGGCACAAGCTTTTTGTAAAAAGCTTGGCAAAAACTTTTGTATGCTACGCTCCTGCCTGCATCAGTGAGCGCGAACTTTGAAATCTGTGCTCCCCGTTAAAACTGGCGCGGCACAATCTTTATTGTTTTTGCAAACTATCGTGCGTTTGAGCGACAGCCGTCAAAAGTTTCTGGTCCCGCTTTTTACAAAAAGCGGGAAAAATAAACAAAAAAAGGAAAAACATTATGAAAAAAATCATTATTGTTCTTGCGATCCTGACGGGGCTGGCGCTGCTTGCCGCCTGCGGGACCGAAAAAGAGTTCAAAAAGCTGCCGTTCGAGGTGATAGTAAGCACAGACGGCGCGGGACAGGTGGCAGCCGTTCCCGCGGGGCAGA
>JAFZTO010000210.1 GCA_017618795.1 Clostridia bacterium
CCGCCGTGAGCGGATCTTCATCCGGCGAGCTGAGCTTGCCGGCCGGAATTTCAAGAAGAACCTGGCCTGTCGGATATCTGTACTGCCTCTCGAGAATGACGTTCCCGTCTCCGTCGACCGGAATCACGCAGACCGCGCCGAAATGTATGTTGTATTCGCGTACTGCCGTCCCTCCGTCCGGCAGCAGCACCCTGTCGCGCCGTATATGCAGCAGATTTCCGTCGAATATGACTTCCGAATCCAGCTGTTTTTCCTTTAAATGTTCGTCGTTCACGCCGTTTTACCCGCCTTTCTGTATCTTAAATAGGCTATTATGAACACCGCAAGCGCGGCCAGAACGTTAACCGTCCAGCTGACTGTGTAGCAGTAGTAGATCATCTCAAAGGAAGGATATTTCGGATACACGGCAAGCATCCACAGAAACCTTATCCCAACTATCGAGAACACCGAGCAGAGCATGACCGGCAGCGAGTAACCGAAAGCCTGGCTCGCAGAGTTCAGAATGTTGTATGCCGTTGCGATGAAATATGAGCGCATGAGTATGACATACCTGATTTTGCCCATCGCTATGACCTCCGGGTCGCTGTTGTAAAGCCCGATAAGAGGAGCGCACAGAAACGAGGCCGCCCACGTCGTCACAAAAATAAAGATAACCGTCACCGTAAGCGAGGTGACTATTGTTTTCTTTACTCTGTCCGGCTTGCCTGCGCCGATATTCTGACCCGTAAAAGCCACCGTCGCGGCACTGAACGCGGCAAGTACGGTTGCAAAAACAGACTCCAGGCTTGACGAAGCGGAATTCCCGTTCATAGCCGCTATTCCGTAAGTGTTTATCACAGACTGGATCTGCAGATTGGATATTGCGAAAAGGCAGTTGGTTGCACCGGACGGAATGCCGTAGCGAACTATGTCGAAAAGCTCCTTTCCGTAGATCCTCAGTTTTTTCAGCTCCAGACGCGTGGCGTCGGTTTCTCTTAACAGACACCGCAGCGTAAGAAAAGCCGAGAGATACTGCGTCAGCGTGGTTGCAAGCGCCACTCCGGCCGCCTCGAGGTAAAAGAACTTGACGAAAACTACGTTGAGGCCGACGTTCAGCACACCGGCGATTATCAGAAACACCATAGGCCGCTGCGTGTCTCCGTTAGAGCGAAGTATGGCCGCCCCCACGGTGAACAGAAGTATGCCCGGTGCGCCGGCGAAATATATCATCAGGTACTGCACGGCCATATCGCGCGACTTCTCGGGGCAGCCCATCATATCCATGGCAAAACCGGAGAGCGGCATGCCTATGCCCATTATGACAAATCCGCCGATAACCGAGGCAAGTACTGCAGTATGCACGATGCGCTGCGACCGCTCCTCGTCGTTCGAGCCGAGGCTGCGGGCGAGAATGACGTTCACGCCCACAGATATTCCCATAAACAGGTTGACTATCAGGGCAGTGAACGAGCCTGTCGCGCCGACGGCAGCTCCTGCCGCCGTTTTCGACTGGGAAAAATTACCGACGACGGCGAGGTCGGCCGCGTTGAACAGGACCTGGATCACCCCGCCGATAACGATCGGCACCGAATATCTGATTATCGAGGGGAGAATACTCCCTTCCGTCATGTTGACGTTCTTTGAACGGAAAAGCGCCATACCGGTTTACGACCTAAGATTCAGATTTACATGTTGCCGCCGTTGCCGTACGGTAAAAGTTCAAGCCCCTCGTTGTGCTCAAGGGTGTATTTCAGACTCCATTCAGAGGTAAAGAGAAGATAATTCTCACCTCTTACGTCCTGTACCCACCTGACCTCGTAGAGGTAAAGTCCGGAACAATCGACGTCCGGAGGAACCTTTTTTATAAGTGTGTACTCAAGCGGATAGTTCCTGTACTCCACGCCGTACTCGTTCTTCATTCTCGACTCTAGCACATCGAACTGAAGCTGTCCGACAACACCGACGTAAACCCGCTCCATGCCTGCGCCGGGATCGAAGAAAATGCGAATCGCACCCTCCTGGGCTATCTGCGTGACTCCCTTGGAAAACTGCTTGCGCTTCATGCTGTCAATCTGTTCTATCATGGCGAAGCACTCCGGAGTAAATGTGGGTATTCCCTCAAACTGAAGGTCCGCACCCTTTTCGCACACCGTGTCGCCTATGCTGTAAATACCCGGATCGAACACGCCGATTATATCCCCGGCGTAGGCCGTGTCGACAATGCTGCGGCTGTCTGCCATCATCTGCTGCGGCTGTGAGAGCTTGACCTCGCGCCCGCCCTGCACGTGAAAATATTCTTTCCCCCGCTCGAACTTGCCGGACACTATGCGCATGAATGCGATCCTGTCGCGGTGCGCCTTGTTCATGTTGGCCTGGATCTTGAACACAAATGATGAAAAGAATCCGTCGCAGGGGTTGACGGTGACGTTCCCCGCTTTTCTCGGCAGAGGCTCCGTAGTCATGCGCAGAAAGTTCTCGAGAAACGTCTCCACTCCGAAATTGTTTAGCGCGGAGCCGAAAAATACCGGCGAAAGGCGGCCGCTTCTCACCTTTTCAAGGTCAAAATCAAAAGAAGCGCCGTCCAGCAGTTCAACCTGCTCCGTCAGTGTTTCCCGCTGATAAGGTCCTATCAGGGAATCGAGCTTTTCCGTGTCGGCTATGTCGCATTCGATGGACGCGAGACGGTCGCGTCCGCGGTGAGCGTCCGCATAGACGAGAATTCGTCTGTTCACGCGGTCGTAGACTCCCTTGAAATCCACGCCCGAGCCTATAGGCCAGTTCATCGCGTATGTGCCGATCCCGAACTCCCTCTCCAGTTCGTCCACAAGATCGAACGGATCAAGCGCGTCGTGGTCGAGCTTATTGATAAAGGTGAATATGGGAATGTGCCGCATGGCGCAGACTCTGAAAAGTTTTCTTGTCTGTGGCTCTATCCCCTTTGCCGCGTCTATAACCATGACCGCCGAATCGGCGGCCATCAGCGTGCGGTATGTGTCCTCCGAGAAGTCCTGATGTCCCGGAGTGTCAAGTATGTTTATGCAGTATCCCTCGTACTCGAACTGCATTACGGAAGAAGTGATTGATATGCCCCTTTTCTTTTCCATCTCCATCCAGTCTGAGACGGCGTGCCGATCAGAGGACTTGCCTTTTACAGAACCGGCCGTCTGTATCGCTCCGCCGTACAGCAGCAGCTTTTCGGTCAGCGTGGTCTTACCGGCGTCGGGATGGGAAATTATCGCGAAGGTCCTGCGCCTTTTTATTTCTTCAGCAATGTTCATTTTCACAGATGTACAAAAGCCCTTTACGCCAAAGACTGCGAAAGGGCCTTTTGCGTTTTCATGATGTTTATCTCAGAATCTGCATCTTTCGGCAATATAGTCGCGAAGTCCGCAAACGGGTATTCTGACCTGTTCCATAGTGTCGCGGTCGCGTACCGTGACGCAATTGTCTCCCTCTATGCCTTTCTCCTGATCGCCAACGGTCTGGAAATCCACCGTAATGCAAAGCGGAGTGCCTATTTCATCCTGCCTGCGGTAGCGCTTGCCTATGCTCTGCGACTCGTCATAATCGACCATGAAATCGCATGCCAGCTCTTCGTAAATCTCCCTTGCCCTGTCGCCCAGCTTCTTCGACAGCGGAAGCACCGCCGCCTTGTACGGTGCAAGGAAGGGATGAAGTCGAAGCACTGTACGCACGTCGGTTTTTCCGCTCTCGTCTGTCAGCGTTTCCTCGTCGTATGCGTCGCAAAGGAACGCGAGGAACGAACGCTCGACGCCTAAGGACGGCTCTATCACATAGGGAATATACCGCTCGTTCGTGTCTTGATCGAAGTAGGTCATGTCCTTGCCCGAAACGTTCTGGTGCTGAGTCAGATCGTAATCGGTTCTGTCCGCCACGCCCCAGAGTTCTCCCCAGCCGAACGGGAACAGAAATTCAAAGTCGGTCGTCGCCTTGGAATAGAAGCACAGCTCCTCCGGATCGTGGTCGCGCAGACGCAGATTTTCCTCTTTCATACCGAGAGACAGAAGCCAGTTCCGGCAGAAAGAACGCCAGTAGCCGAACCACTCAAGATCGGTCCCGGGCTTACAGAAGAACTCCAGCTCCATCTGCTCGAACTCGCGCACGCGGAAAATAAAGTTGCCTGGCGTTATTTCGTTCCTGAACGATTTGCCGATCTGCCCGATTCCGAAGGGAAGCTTTTTGCGCGTCGTGCGCTGAACCGAAGGAAAATCGACGAAAATCCCCTGTGCGGTCTCCGGGCGCAGGTAAACGGTGTTCTTAGCGTCCTCAGTCACTCCCTGGAAGGTCTTGAACATGAGGTTGAACTGGCGTATGTCGGTAAAGTTATGCTTGCCGCACGACGGGCACGGAATATTGTTCTCATCAATGAAAGACTTCATTTCCGCCTGTGAGAAAGCGTCGATGGGCTTTTCGAGCGTTACGCCGTTTACGGCGGTCCAATCCTCTATCAGTTTATCGGCTCTGAAGCGCTCCTTGCACTCTCTGCAGTCCATGAGCGGATCTGAGAAGCCGCCGAGATGCCCGGACGCGACCCAGGTCTGCGGGTTCATGAGTATTGCGGAATCTAGTCCTACGTTGTAAGGATTCTGCTGAACGTATTTTTTCCACCACGCCCTCTTTATATTGCTCTTGAGCTCCGCGCCAAGCGGACCGTAGTCCCACGTGTTGGCAAGACCGCCGTAAATCTCCGAGCCCGCGTACACGAAGCCTCTGTTCTTGCAGAGAGCGACTATTTTATCCATTGTCTTTTCTGTGTTTTTCATAATGTTCCTTTTCTTATTAAACGTATTTTATGAAGTGCTGATTGAAATTCGGTTTGAATAATATGGCCCCGTTGTCGGTGCGGTTGTTTGGTACGTTTCTACGCAACAGTAAACCGTGGAACCGGAATTCTTTATTTGATTCCATTGGACTGTTGTCAAGGTTTGACTTGATTCGGTTGTTGAGGAAGTTTTAAGAATAAGATTATATGATGAATCATAGAACGCAAGGGAGAAACTACCATTTTGATAATTAACGCTGCCCCCCTGCTTCACCCAGCTAAACGTTGGATTTGAACCATACGCTATGTTAACTGTACTGCTCAAAAGTGCCGCCACCTTAAAATGAGACAAGGTTTTTCCCAACTTTAGCTTGGTCTGGGTTGTAAAACTGGAATTATAAAATGAAGTTACAAACGACGAAAGCGTTTGGCATGTGTTGTTTTTTATAATATACCAAATGTTAGAGTTTGAACAGTATATTTCGTCATTGTCTGAAGAGTTTGTCGGATCTGTAATATCATACAGAATTCCGGATACGGCAACTTCCCCTGATTCTCCAAGTAAGTAATCGGAATCTACCGATTCGATACTGTAGTAAATGTTGGCGTCATCTGTATCAGAGTAACATTCATCTCCGACGTTTGGAATGTTCATAGATGAGGCACCCATTTTATTTTGCAAATTAATTGCAAAATAAGTTGCCCATCCCTCGTTCCATGCTAACTTGATCCCATTGCTTTTTCCTTTTGTTAAGGCCAATATCTCGTTGAGATAATGAGATCCCCCTACATTTGCCAGTATATTAAAAACATCGGCAACGTAGTGACCGTATTCATGTTCCAAAACATCCCAGTCAAAAGCATCACCGCTTAGAACATAAATCTTGTTATTGTAATAACAGGTTGTCCCATGAGAATTGTCCGGAAACGAGATGTTTATACTATTCATATACGTATTCTCGAGTGAATACATATATCTGTTTGCAAGTTCAAAAGACTGGTGTACGCACATCGATTTTCCAAGGTCAGTAGAGTTGTTTGCATTGTATGAAATCGAAACGCTGTTTCCGTTAGTAACGCCGTTATAAATCATGGAAGTATACGAATAAATTACATTCGAAGCATTTCTTACAGTAACGTTAAGCCCGGAAGATTGAACTCGGATAAACACGTTATCTTCCGTGCCGCTGTTTTGAACATTTACAGAATAATATCCGTTTGAGTCAGTGGTTGCAGAGCCAATGATATATCCGTTTGATATTGTGGATTCAGTGCTGTAAATGTTTACAGTAACATTACTGGCAGGATGCAGGATGCCGTTGGAATCTTTCCATCTGATATATCCATGAACATTGTAGGTAACATATGAATTAACTGAGCGATCGACTTCGCCCGATTCGCCTTCCCTGTCTACACTTTCTAAAAAAGCATATAAATTACTTGAATAATTTTTTAAACAATCAATAGAGTTGGTTAATGAATAATCATAACTTTCTCCGCTGATGCAATATATCATTGTCAAATAATAACGTCATCAGACGGATTACGGCCGAATTCTTTTATGTTTTCACAAATATCAGTATAGCCGTCTTTGGCTCCCTGAATACTGTTTTGGTCAATAGAGATACCTTCCTCGCCGATATAAAAAAACAAAGTCGCACGTTTACCGACCCATGAATTGTCAGGTGTTTTTTGGTTATACGGATTATTTTTATAGTAGAAAAAGCCGTATGAAAAAGATATTGTGACGCATTCGCCTGTGTTAAAATTACCAAAATCAAGAGTTACCGCTTCGCTGTGCCCGCTTTCAAAGACGTCCTCATCCATAGAAGTTGAAACTAAATAATTAAGGCTTGATAGGGAAAAATCTTTTTCGAAATTTGCGTTTTCGCCGTTAATAATTATTTTTGGATCGCTGCTCGGTTCATAGCGTCCTTTTTCGGTATCAAATATATCCGTTTGCTCATAGACCTCGAATACGGGATAACCTGATATGCCGTTGTTTTTTTCTCTGTCGCTGAGTAGTTGTGACATAAATGCGGTAATTGTTATAATCTTGGTTCCATTGAAAGGATAATATCTCAGGCCGATTTTGTGCCCGGTCGAAGGCTTGGAATCGTCGGATGTATAAAACTCTTCATTAACGACTGCTGCGTCGCTTTTCGGGCTGGTTTGAAAAGCATTGAAGCTATCTGAATCGTTTCCGTGAAAATCGGCTTCAGAGGTTGTGCCTGAACTTGGCCAGGCCCCGACAAGCCTTGCTTTACCGAGACATGACGCAAGAGAAAGCAAAACGACGAGCGCCAGAGCAAAGGCGACCGATTTTTTGATATTTTTCATGATAACTTCCGGTATAATTAAATAGACGCCAGCAAGAGAATCTAATTATACGTAATCCTTTCCAAAAAATAAAATGTGTGGTATAATAAAATAAAGCTTTTGCCGCGGCGGAGGATAGGGCAACGCTGGGGAGCGACCTGAGCGCCGGCGCGGATTTTAAAGAAATGGGATTCCCCCCGACCGGAAAGCGTTTGTCGCCCTTCGGAAAGCAAAGGCGATAAACCCATCCGGTTACTTTTTGAAAAGCGCCGCAACCCGCTGAATATGTTTCCTACGGCGGCTTTGCCGGTCGGTTAAAGGGGAGTTCGGCTGCGGACTCTTCCCGGGTATGGTGATTAGTTGGTTACAGCAGGAAAACATTCTTCCTTTCACCCCTGATATTTGTACTGCGAGAAATATTCGGTGGCCTTTGTAATGTTAGGATTGAAGAATATTCCGTCGCCCGAGCTTACCTGACTGCCGGGGAAGGTATATTCTATCAGATTCATGCGCGAATAGGCGAAAACGAGTTCCGCCTGATCGCCGAAGGCCTCAAGGGTCATGTTTGTTTCGAAAAAGGCTGCGTATTTTGAGTAGAAGCGCGCCGGATTGGAGGCGTTTGCCGCCGTCAGTTCGTTTTTGAGCACCACCTTCAGAAAACTCACGGCGCATTTTCTTCTGGAAACGTCGCCGTCAGAATAGCCCGAATATCTGAGCATATCGAGGGCTTTCTGACCGTTAAGCTTCTGCGAGCCTTTCTTAAGATTGATGTTCAGGCCCTTTTCCGGATCATTCTGCACCATGTCTGTGCTGACGTAATAGGTAACTCCGCCCAGCGTCGATATGAGCGACGGAAACCTGTCGGCCGATATTATGGCGTAATAATCGACGTTAATGCCGATCAGCGCCGACACCTTCGCTGCCAGCGTCTCGGCACCCTTGGCCGAATACAGGTCCTCCAGCCTTGAGTTTAGTCCGTCAATCTGTATGCGGGTGGCCGCGGGAATGGCGCAGAACACCGTGTCGCCCCTTTCCTTGTTTACGTGGACGGCAATCATAAGATCGGTTTTCACCTTTCTCGGCTCAACCGGGAAACCCTGCACCGTTTCGTTGTATTTGCTCACATCGTAATCGTCGAATACCGACGGCAGGTAGTCGGTGCCCGCGAACAGTATCGTGTAACTCCTGCCGCTCAGCCCGGAAAGCTCCGCTCCTCCGTTGTCCCCATGTCCGTTATCGTCGGTAACAACGCCCTCGCGCCCTCTTGTTCCTTCTTCGATAACGCCTATTCTGAACGACTTTGTTGTGTATTTCACAATGCCGTAGGCGAGAAGCCCGAATATGACCAGGGACATGAGCAGCGTCAAAATAAAGTTTCTGAATGCGGACAAAATATCACCTCACGTGTTTAACGGCAATTCGCGGATTGCCGGAGTAATCGTCGTAAACGGTAAAACCGAATCCCTCCAGAGCTTCCCTCTGGTCATATCCGATCTCAAAGACCAGATACCCGCCGTCCGCGACGTTTTTCGTATAATTGCTTATTATTTTCCGGTAAAAGAGCAGGCCGTCGGGCCCTCCGTCAAGAGCGAGCCTCGGCTCCGCCCGCACCTGAACCGGCAAACTGTCTATAACGCCGCTCCGCACATAAGGCGGATTGGCGGATATAACGTCAAATTTTTCATACCCGAGACAACCGGGAAGCAGCACGTCGCCCTTTTCATAGCGCACCCTGTCCTGCACCCCGTTTTTAATGGCATTTCTTTCGGCGATTTCCAGCGCCTTTTCCGATATATCGACGGCAAGGGCGGTGCAGTCCGGCCTTTCCTGAAGAACAGACACGGCGATACAGCCGGAGCCGGTGCACAGATCTGCCAGACGTCCGTCCGGCGGCAGCAGTTCCATCGCTTTCTCCGCGACAAGTTCGGTTTCCTGTCTGGGTATCAAACAGTCGGGACCGACCTCGAATACGCCGCGCCTAAAATACCATTCGCCCAGCACGTACTGAAGCGGTTCGCCGTTTTCGACGCGCCGCACAGCGCAAGTCAGTTCATCTCCGCCGTATTTTTCCTTAAGCAAGTCAAGCTCAAAGGCCGTCAGACTCATTTTCCTTTTTTTCCGCCGGTTCCGGAGCCGTAACGTCAGTTCCCTTCTCCGAATCTGCGCCGGCATCTTCCGTGTCCGGCTCCGCGTTCTCTTTTCCGGTATCAGCGTGCGGATCGACGTACTTAAAGTCCGGAAACTCTTCAGGCATTGAAACCTTGAGCGCCGTGATCGCGCACTCTATCTGACCTTCGTCCGGCTCCTTTGTCGTTATCCTCTGCATCCACAGTCCGGGAGCCGAACATATCCTGGTGAACAGATTTTCGTGCTTCCCCGCGTACATGAGGAACTCGAAGCTGATGCCCACTATAAGCGGAAGCAGGAGCAGCTTTGTCAGAAACTGAATTCCGAGATTGCTCCAGGTGTTGACGAAATAGTTCACTATGACGCTGACGAGAATCGAGATTATAAGGATCACGAAAATGAAGCTCGTCCCGCAGCGCGGATGGAATCTCCTGAACTTTTTCACGTTATTAACCGTCAGCTCCTCGCCCGCTTCGTAGCAGAAGATTGTCTTGTGTTCCGCGCCGTGGTATTCAAAGGTGCGCCTTATATCCTTCATGCACGAAACCGCGAGCATATAGCCGATGAAAATCAGGATCTTGATAACTCCCGATATCACGTTTTTCCAAAGCCCGAGCCTTTCCTCTCCTCCCGCGGCCTTTTCGATCAGCGAAGTTATGAGCGTCGGCAGAAAGATGAACAGCGCGACGGCCAATAACACTCCGAGCACCGAGCCGAAAATCATCACCGCGTTCATCAGCCTGTCGCCGAATTTTCTGTCAAGCCATTTTTCGAATTTCGATTCCGGTTCGATATCGTCGGTGACGCCGAGCATTTCGGTCGATTCCGACAGCGTTTTATAACTGAAGACCAGCGACTCCACAAATGCCACGACGCCTCTGATTACCGGTATGTTGGCGATCTTATATTTTTTGCGCGCCGAACTAACATGCCCCGTCTTGAGCGCTATCGTACCGTCCTGACGGCGCACAGCGGTCGCGTATCTTTCGGAGCATCTCATCATCACGCCCTCAAGCACCGCCTGCCCGCCGGCCCTGCCGAGGCGTGGGTTCTTTTCCTTTGCCATATATGTCCCTCTGTTTACCAGTATTTCCTGTCCAGCGAGCGGAGCTGTATCGCCTCCGCAACGTGCTTTGCCTGTATATTTTCCGAACCGTCGAGATCGGCGACAGTTCTCGCCACCCGCAGTATTCTGTCGTGTCCCCTTGCCGACAGGCCCATGCTGTCGAACGCGCCACGCAGTATGGCCGAAGCTTTTGCGTCAAGACGGCAGTATTTTCTTATCTGCGACGGGGTCATGGTCGCGTTGCTGTATATCCTGTCGGGATCGTCCTTAAAACGCTCCACCGCGCGGGATCTTGCGGCCGTGACGCGTTCCCTGATCTGAGCCGAACTCTCCCCCTGCTCTCTGTCCGAAAGCTCGTCGAATGAGACCGAGCTTACCTCTATCTGGATATCTATCCTGTCCAGCAGCGGACCGCTTATCTTCTGCAGATAGTCCTTTATGTCCTTTTCGCGGCATGTGCATTTTCCTGTCCCGTAGTAACCGCACCTGCACGGGTTCATAGCCGCCACAAGCATGAAAGAGCACGGAAACGTGACTCTGTTTAGAGCGCGGGTTATCGTGACCTGCCTGTCTTCGAGTGGCTGTCTCAGCACTTCCGTCGACTGCTTGGAGAACTCCGGAAGCTCGTCAAGAAACAGTACTCCGTTATGCGCAAGCGAGATCTCGCCCGGAACCGGATTTGAGCCGCCGCCCGCAAGTGCAACGGGCGAAAGAGTATGGTGTGGCGAGCGAAAAGGCCTGGCGGTAAGAAGCGAAATGTTCTCCGGCAGAACTCCCGCCACACTGTGCAGCTTGGTGGTCTCTATCGCCTCAGCAAAGGTGAGCGGAGGCAAAATGGTCGGTATGCGCTTGGCAAGCATGCTTTTGCCTGTGCCCGGCGGCCCGATGAGCAGAACGTTGTGTCCTCCTGCGGCAGCTATCTCCAGCGCCCGTTTTGCCTTTGCCTGGCCCTTAACGTCGGAGAAGTCAATCGCTGATGAATATCTGTTTTTTTCGAAGATGCTCATGTCGAACACCGCAGGCTCGATCTCCGTTTCCCCTGACAGCGCCGAAACGAGTTCTTTCACGTTTTTAACGCCGTATACCTTAACCCCGTCTGTAACCGAGGCCTCGGCGGCGTTGGCGGCCGGAACGAAAATCCTTTTCTTACCCGCGTCGCGGGCGGCTATGCACATGCAAAGCACGCCGCTTACCGGTCTTATATCGCCTGAAAGCGACAGTTCGCCTATAAAGCAGCAATCGTCAACGTCGCCGAAGGAGACGATCCCGCTGCTGCCTATAAGTCCGACGAACAGAGCCGTGTCAAATGCGGAGCCCTGCTTTTTGCGGTCGGCGGGAGCCATGTTTACGGTTATCTCGCCCTCCGGAAATTCGTATCCGTTGTTTTCAAGGGCGGCCTTAATCCTTTCGCGCGCCTCCTTTACGGCTGCGTCGGGCAGGCCGACCACGTCGAATTTCGGCAGTCTGTTGGAGCAGTTGCATTCAACCGTGACTATGAAGCCGTCGACTCCGTTGAGCCCGGCCGAATAAACTGTCTGAAGCATTTTCGTTCTCTCAGCTTTCTGTGTTTGCAAATGCGTCAAAGGCGTATCTGATATTCTCGTACGAGAATCCGTGCCTGCGCATTTTCATATAATTCTCGCGGCTTCTTTCGCCGCCCAGCCTTTCAAACAGAGCAAGGCAGTTTGCGTCGAAGTCAACACCGTCGATGCCGTTTGCGGCGAGGCTGCTCACGACCGCATTCTCATAGCCCTTCTCGAGCAGCCTTGCCCTTATCCGCGACCAGCCGTAAAGGCGGCCCAAAGCCAGCGAACGCGCCGTGTTTTCGGCAAACCGCCGCTCGTCAAGTAATCCGCTGTCAATGAGACGATCGATTACTCTGTCGATAATCTGCGGGGTGTATTTCCGCTCCGCAAGCTTGCGCCGGAGCATTTTCTCAGAATTGTCGGCGTATGCCAGAATGTTCTCGGCGGTGCGCAACGCCGCCCCGAACGCCTTTTCTGGATCGGACGGCGGCTCCTTGCGTCTGCCGTTTTGGTAAAAATACATTATTCTTCAAAGAGAAATGCGTCTCCGCTCTCCTCGATCTCCTTGATCTCCTCGTCAAGCACGTCGGCTGGTGCGCTTTCGCCGTTTGTGAAGCGCTCACGGATGGCAGTCTCGATCTCGTCGGCAAGCTCCTGATTCGTCTCCATGAGCTCGCGCACGTGCTCCTTGCCCTGGCATAGCCTGTCGCCTTTGAACGAGAACCACGAGCCGCTCCGCTCGACAACTCCGAGCGCAAGCGCGGCGTCAAGAATTTCGCCCTTCTTGGAGATGCCCTTGCCGTAGTAAATGTCAAACAGCGCCGTCTGGAACGGAGGGGCAACCTTGTTCTTCACGACCTTGCATTTGGTGTGGTTGCCTATGGTTTTATCTCCCTCGGTTATTGCACCAATGCGGCGTATATCTATACGGACCGACGCGTAGTATTTGAGAGCGCGTCCGCCCGAGGTGGTCTCGGTCGGCCCCTGCGTATATCCGCCTATCATGGCACGCAGCTGGTTGATGAATATAACCGCCGTGTTGGTCTTGCTGATGTTTGCCGAAAGCATGCGCAGGGCCTGCGACATGAGCCTTGCCTGCAGTCCCACGTGCGGGTCTCCGATATCTCCGTCTATCTCGCTTTTGGGAGTAAGGGCCGCTACCGAATCCACGACGAGAATGTCTATGGCTCCCGAGCGCACGAGCGCGTCAGCAATTGCAAGTGCCTGCTCTCCCGAATCCGGCTGTGATATAAGCAGATTGTCTATATCCACTCCGAGGTTGCGGGCATAGACAGGATCTATCGCGTGCTCGGCATCTATATAGGCGGCAACTCCTCCGGCCTTCTGCGCCTCGGCGACGCAGTGGAGCGCGAGGGTGGTTTTACCAGACGACTCCGGACCGAATATCTCAATTATCCTTCCGCGCGGTATACCGCCCACGCCGAGCGCTATATCAAGATTGAGCGAACCCGTGGATATTGTATTTATGTTGAATCTGGGCGAATCCCCCAGCTTCATTATCGCACCCTTGCCGTGGGCCTTTTCGATCTCCGCTATTGCTTTTTCAAGCGCCTCGTCGCGCTTTGAAGCCTCGACCGGCCCTGCTGTGCGCGCGCCTTTTTTTTCTTTTGCCATGTTTTTTTCCTCGTTTTTCCTGTTTATTTGCTGTGTTTGTTTACTACAGAATTTTTATCGCGCCGTCCTGACGGATCTTAAGCACTGCGCAGGAGTCTTTTCCGAACACCATTTCCATACCGTCGCGGTAACGCCCCACTTCCTCGTCGGGCACAAATGCCTGCACCGTTCCGGCAAAGCCGCCCCCGTGAACTCTCCACGCTGATTTGCGCGACGTCCCCGAAAGCAGTTCCTCACTCATCATAAGAGCGGCCGAAAGGCCCTGCTCCTGCGGATTTTTGACCGTGTAAACGTTCTGCAACCACATGAACGAGCTGCGTCCCGAAGCGTTGATGCCGTCGAGAAACGCGTTTACGTCTCCCTTTTTAAGATTCTCCGCCTGCATTGCCACCCTGTCGTTTTCGGTTATGAAATGATACGCCCGCAGCAGTGCGCGGTCTCCGCATTTTGCCCTAATATCCGCCGCGCGCTCCGTCAGTTCCTCAAGAGTCGCGCCTCTCAGCACTTCGCGCCCGAGCACGCCCGCGACCTTCAGCATGTCGGCGGGCACCGAGGCGTAGTCCTCATTTAGATCGGCGTGGTTGCCTCCCGTGTTGGTTATGCACAGGCTGTATTTCGCGTCGGTCAGGCTGAAGGACAGCTTTTCTATCTCAGCCGCCCGCGGGTCGGCGAAGTCTATATAACAGAAGCCTCCCACCGCGCAGGCGGTCTGATCCATAAGGCCGCTCGGCTTGCCGAAATAGACGTTCTCGGCGTATTTGGATATTTCAGCAATTACGGGAGCCGTAACCTCTCCCCGGTTGGCGAAATGATTGAGAATGTTGCCCACCATGTCCTCGAAGGCCGCCGATGAGGATATTCCGCTCCCCTTGAGCACCGAGGAGGTCGTATATGCGTCAAATCCGACCGTTCTGAAGCCGCGATCAAGAAAACCCGCGCACACGCCGCTTATCAGTGACGCCGAAGTGAACCTCAGGCTTTCGTCAGGGCCGTCCGGTCTGCAGTTTACGCGGTCCTCCGGGAACCCCTTGCTCTTTATGCGGATCTGCCCGTCGTCTCGTTCCGACGCAACCGCTATTATGTCAAGGTCCACTGCGGCGGCTATTACCCTGCCGCGCTGGTGATCGGTATGGTTGCCGCACACCTCGATCCTTCCGGGGACCGAAAAGAGAGAAACCTGCCTCTGCCCGTAAAGCAGGGTAAATTCCTTTATCGCGTCTGTGTAGCGTTTTCTCTGCCCGCCGGCGCTCCCGGCTCCGTAAAGCCGCTCAAAAACGGCGTCGGCACCTCCGTTTTCTATATACGCAATAAGCTCGCCGTTATTCATTTCCGACCTCTCGCAATATTAATACATTTTATATTATAACAGATATTCACCCGTTTTTCAAGTGCAAAAAAGCAAAATTTATATATTATATACGCGCGCGGGCATTAACGCCAGATTTTTTTTAAAAAAAACTCCAAACCCTTGATTTTTTCAAAAAAATGTGGTATAATAGAAAGGTGTCACCAAAAAGACAAAACCCAATTCCGTGTATGGAGGTGTATATAATATGGCAAAGTGTGATATTTGCGGAAAGAGCGTGACCTTCGGTCAGAACGTTTCCCATTCCCACCGCAGAACCAACAGGGCCTGGAAGCCAAACGTGAGAAAAGTCAAGGTCGTGGTCAACGGCACCAACAAGACCATGCACGTGTGTTCCCGCTGCCTGCGTTCGGGCAAGGTTTCCAGAGCGGTCTGATGTCATTGATACTTATCGGCGGCGACGCTTCACCGGAAATCGGCGGGTTTCTTTCCCGCAACGGATTCCGTGTGCTGCGGCTGCCTTCTTTTTATTTGCTGGACGGACCGGTGAGCACTCATCCAGATATTCTCTGCTTTCCGCTTGACGGAAAAATTGTGATGTCCGGGGAATACTTCAGTCTCAACCACGGAATCTTCGGAGAAATTGAAGACCTTGTTACAACAGTCCCCGACCGCCCGCATTCACCATACCCGTACGACGTCTGCTTTGACGCTCTGCGGGTCGGGCATCACCTTATCGGCAGCGAAAAACATATATCAGGCTATCTGAAGGAAAGGTTTGACGTTATTCACGTAAATCAGGGCTACGCCCGGTGTTCGGCCGCCAGGCTGTCGGATGACGCCTTCATCACCGCCGATTCCGGCATCTGCCGCGCGCTTCGCTCGCTCGGGAAGGACGTGCTTGAGATAACTCCGGGACACGTTCTGCTGGACGGTTATTCATGCGGTTTCATAGGCGGGGCGGGCGGACTGCTCGATGACGGTACGTATCTGTTCTTCGGCGATCCTCTGACCCATCCCGACGGAGAAAAAATGCTCGGTTTCGCACACGGGCACAATATAAAAACCGCAAGCCTGCAGGGTCGTCTGCGGGATTGCGGCTCTCTAACCTGTATCGGCCGTTCAGTCAGGTAGTACCGGCGTCGCCTTCGGCCGGCAAATCGGTATCATCGGGAAGCGCTTCGCTTTCAGCCTCTGTTTTTTCAGCCGCCTCCCTTGCGGCGTCAAGCCCGTTGTAAAAGGCGTCGAGGACCTCGGCCTCCATATAACGTCTGAACTCGGTGTTTATGGGGTGAACGATGTCGCGGAAAGAACCGCGCGACGACCTGCCCGGCATGACAATGAACGTCCTGCCGTTGATCGTCACAACCTTCACGTCGTGAATGACGAAGCAGTCGTCGAATACTACCGACGCTATGGCCTTGAGGGGCATTTCCGTAAAGAAATACTTCCTCATAACAATTTTTGTGATTTTCATTTCTGCATCTCCTCGAGTTTAACCGCTTTTATTGTAATATAAACTTATGAATTCATTTTGTACTGTATGTATATTTTTATCCGGTACAAAATGAATTTTTTGTAAATTTTTAATAATTATGGCGGTTTCTCTCGAAATCCTCTGCTTTTCTCCTTTCGGCATCCTCTTCGGCGCGGCGCTTATTATCCGCCGCGCGCCTGAAATAATGCAGAACGTAGAACACAAGAAGGCACGCAAGAGGAAATATGAAATTGGCCGAAAAGATCACGACCGGTATGACGACTGACACTATCGCGGGCATTATCCAGTACAGCACCGAAGGCTCGTTCGGCAGGAACAGCTCGTCGGGAACAAACCAGAAGATACCCTCAAGCAGCGGAACTGTAAAGCCCCAGACCGCGAATATGACCTCATACACCACCCCGACTGAATCGGCTTCGGTCCTGAACTTCACGATTTCGTTGTAAAAGAAGTGCAGGCCGTGCGCGACAAAAAAAGACAGCACGCCAAGCGCAAGTCCGGCAAGAAGGGCAGGCCAGACGCGCTTTTTTTCTATATAGTCGGCAAGGCCTTTGTCGCTGTCGTATCCGGGTCTTTCGTAACCGCTCAGTTTTGCGTAAAGATGCATGGTAAAAAAGCCGCAGAAGTGCACGGCAAAAGCGTACAGAGCGACAAGCGCGGTCAGAAGCAGCCTGTAACCTTCGGGAAAATAGCCTCTTGCTAGGGCATAACCGTATGGCGCCGCGAACGTATAGCACATAAGGTATGTGACGGCGCGGTCCTTTGTTATCTTCAAGTCGCGCTCCTCCTGCCGAATATGGCCGTGCCGGGGCGGATTATCGTCGCTCCGTATTCAAGGGCAAGGCGGAAGTTGTCGGACATTCCCATGCTGAGCTGCGGATCGGGACCGAAATATCCGAGCGATTTCATCTTTTCAAACAGCTGCGCGACCTTTTCCATGTACGGGCGGTAATCTTCCTTATTTTCCATATACGGGCCAATGGACATAAGCCCGCGCAGATTAACATTCGGCAGACCCGCCGTCTGGTTTATGAACCTCTCGCAGTCCTCGGCGTACACGCCGCCCTTTTCGCCCTCATGCCCGACGTTTATCTCCACGAGGCAGTCGACTCCCGAAACGAATCTTCTGGATATTTCCTCAGCCAGGCGCAGACTGTCAAGCGAATGTATCATGCAGACCCTGCCGACCAGGTACCTGACCTTGTTTGTCTGCAGCCTGCCGATAAAATGTATCCTGTCGCTGCCGAACGGGAGACTGTCGATTTTGCCAAGCAGCTCCTGCACGCGGTTTTCGCCCATATATTCAAGTCCGTGCCCGAAAGCGAAGCGTATGACCTCCGCCGGCACGGTTTTTGTTGCCGCCACAACCCGTGCTCCGGCCTCATCTGCCGCTTTTTTTATTTCGGTAAGCGAGGCGGCCACTCTGTCGAGATATTCAGTCGATAATTTTTCCGTCATACAGATTTTTCCCCTTTACAATCACGAGGTCTCCTTTGTTCAGCCACTCGTATCTGTCGCTGTCGGTCAGGCTTCTTTCTCTGACTATGAAATATCCGTCGTATTCAAACAGCGGATCTATTTTCATAAACTGGACCTTTGTGCCGGTGAGAATGTACACGCCCCTGCTGCCGTTAACTATATGGACAGACGAGGTCGGGACTCTGTAGCCGGTATACGATTTTCTGACTATCTGCACCGTCTGTTTTCTTGAATAAGAGAAGTTTCCGGGGTGCACGCCGGTCTGAAACACAAGCACCGCGGTATCTGAGTCGACGTCGTAAAGTATTCTGTACAGCGTCATTTCCACCGTCGTGTCGTTGTTCTGCGGGAAGCGGATGTCATATTTTGTTCCCGTTTCGAAGTAATGCAGCTCCGAGTAACTGACCTCGCAGGCGGCGTACCACACGTAGTCCGTGACAACCTTGCCCACCGGGTATCCGAAACCTGTATCGAGGTAGTCGTCCGGCTGCTCGTTCGCCAGCCTTCTGAAGCCCGCGTAGGTGAGAAGCGAAATATTGTTGCTCGAATACACCGATTCATAGCCGTCGACGTAGGAGTAGAAATAGCCGGCGGCATTGGCCACTACCGTGTTCTCCGACTGGGAAAGGCGCGAATACAGCCTCTCCCGCTCCTCCGTCAGCAGCTTTATGTCCTCCGCGTAGCCGAGAGTTCCGCCGGTGATAATCTTTCGCTTGTTCAGCTGGATAAGCAGGCTGTCGGCAAGGCTGCTTGCCCCGGTCATGTTTCCTCCCGAGCTGCTGTCTATAAACGAATACAGATAATTCCAGATATACTTGTCGGCCATTTCCGTATCCGAACGTTTTTCGCTCTCGGTCATATTGCTGCTTTCAAGAAGCGAGATGCGCCGGGTCAGGGTTATGATCTGATTGCACAGTTCCTCAGAGTCAAGAGAGGAAAAGACCTGCGCCACCTCCTGTCCCATCGGCACCCTTACCTCGTCATCGACAAGGTAGTTGATATTGCCCTTTGTCGTCGAGTAGATGATCTGCTCGTTGCGCATTATCACCGCCGTTGACGTGAGCGTTTCCTCGGCAGTCGTGAGGACAGCCGTTGAGGTTTCCACAGACGGGGAGTATCCGCCTGTCAGATGATACAGCACGTACCAGACAATGATCACCGATATTACGGCCGAAACTATGTATTTCAGTACACCTTTCAGATATGTCAGATCCACGGGTGTTCTCCTTTTTCAGATGATGGTTTTCCCGCTTTTGTAAAAGCAGGGCAAAACTTTTTGCCGGCGGCGCTCCCGCGCCCCGCCTGTTCGAACAGATATTGAAGCATGTACCGCGCACGTTTTACAAAAGTTCTTTACCTTCCTTCCTTCGGGGAAGAAGGTCTTTGCCGCAGTACTCAAGCGCTTCCTCAAGCAGCTGCCGTTCGTCCGCTCCGTCGCGGTAAAGCGTCAGCGCGTCCGTATACCGTCTGAACCACGTCAGCTGCCTTTTGGCGTAATTGCGGGTGTTTTTTTTGAGCAGCTCCACGGCCTCTTCGCGGCTCAGCAGACCGTCGATCCACATATAGATTTCCTTGTAGCCGATAGCCTGCGCCGCCTGCGAACTCCTGTCAAGGTTCAGCCTTGCGCACTCGCCCGCAAGGCCCTTTTCCAGCATTTCGTCCACTCTGCGGTCGATGGCAGCGTAAAGCCCGCGTCTGTCCGCGTATTCAAGACGCACGATGCGTGCGTCGTACCTCGTCTCCGTCCGCACGGCACGGCGGTCCCACTCCGATTTGGGAATGCCCGTGCCCCTGTATATTTCCAGCGCTCTTATAACCCGCTTTACGTTGTTCGGGTGTATTTTTTCCGCGCTTTGGGGATCGACGTCAAGAAGCTCCGCGTAAAGCGCCTCCGGCGTCTCGTTCACAAGCTCCGCTCTTATACGCTCCGGCACGCCGGGCGAAAAGCATTCAATCCTGAGCAGGGTGTCGAGATACAGTCCGGTCCCTCCGCACAGCACGGGAATTTTCCCGCGCGAGATTATGCCGTCGGCGATTCTTCCGGCCATATCGCAGAACTCCGCGCACGAAAAACTCTGCCACGGATCTCTGATATCGATCATGTGGTGGGGAATTCCCCGCTTTTCGCTTTCCGTTACCTTGGCGGTGCCTATGTCCATGCCCCTGTAGACCTGCATGGAGTCAATGGAGATTATCTCGCCGTCCATGGCCTCCGCTATCTTCACGGAAAGAGCTGTCTTTCCGCTGCCGGTGGGCCCGACAACGGCTATTATTCTGTTGCTCATCCGTTTCCGGGCTTCAGAAGAGCTCAATAAGCTCCTTCGGCGCCTTGGTCAGGTTTACGGGACCGTCCTGTCCTATGTAAATCATGTCCTCAATGCGCACGCCGTATTTTCCGGTGATATAGATTCCCGGCTCGTTTGTGATGATATGTCCCTTTTCAAGCGGACTGTCCCAGGACTGGGAAAGGCGTGGCTCCTCGTGGATGAACATGCCGACCCCGTGCCCGAGCGAATGGCCGAAGCGCCCCTCATATCCGGCAGAATTTATAAGATTTCTGGCAACGCTGTCGCATTCTTTGCCGGTCGCCCCCTCTTTAATGACCTTTTCGGCGGCGAGCTGAGCCTGAAGGACAGTACTGTAAATCTTTTTCATCTCCGCGTCCGCTCTGCCTATCACCACGGTCCGGGTCATGTCGGAGCAGTAGCCGTTGCAGAGCGCTCCGAAATCCATTGTAAGGAAGCCCTTTTCAAGCTTCACGTTCCTCGGCACTCCGTGAGGCATCGACGAAGCTGTCCCCGAGACAGCGATAGTCTCGAAGGCGGGGCCTTCGGCGCCGAGCTTCTTCATGCCGTATTCGAGCTCGAGCGCGACCTCTTTTTCAGTCATGTCAGGGGTGATGAGACCGAGCAGCCGTTCAAGGGATTTTTCGGCTATCCTCTGCGCCTCGATAATGTTCTCGACTTCGTCGGGAGTTTTTTTCGTGCGCTGGTTTTCGATAATTCCGTGAGTCGGAGCAAACGTTATACCCGGATAGTCCGCCTTCAGTTTTTCAAGTCCTCCGACCGTCAGGGAAAGTTCCTCAAACCCCACCGTCTTAAAGCCGTTTTCGGCGAGTATAGCCCCAAGGAGCTCCTTTCTTGACGAGAATTCAATGACCGAAAGCGACTCGTCCTCGTGTCTCTTCGCCGCCTCCGTATAGCGGAAATCGGTAAGCAGCCAGGCCTTGTCCCTCGAAACGAGCACGTATCCGTCCGTGAACGGGAAGCCCGTCAGATATCTCTGATTTATTTCCGAGGTGACCAGAATGCAATCGGCATCATGCGGAAAATTTTTCTGTAGTCTCGCGATTTGTATTTTCATAGTTTTTTGCTCCTTAATGTCAGAAAAGAAATGAAATAAGCGGCACGGTCACGAGCGTCAGCACCACCGTGACTCCGACGATCTCCGCCGTCAGTTTGGGGTTTACCCCGTCGCGCTCGGCTATTGCCACATTGTTGGAGGCGGACGGGAGAGCAATTATAAGCGTCCCAAGCGCCACGTACTCGGCGCTGAGGCCGACCGCCCTGAAGACCAGCATGCATACGACTGGCGTAACGGCGAGCGATATAAGCGCCGTGTGATACACGGGAAGCGAGCTTACCAGCTCCTTAAACGACAGCCTTGCCAGTATGCCTCCGATGAGTATCATGGATATGGGAGTGCATGCGTCGCCTATCACGTTCACTGCGTCCATGACTGGCTGATATATGTGAAATCCGGAGAAGAAAACGGCAAGCCCGATCACGCAGGTTATGATGCCCGGGTTCAGCAGCACCTTTTTCGCCTCGAATTTCGTGTTGCCGCCCGCCCTCGAAAATATGAACACGCCGAAAGTCCAGAACAAGACGTTGTACACGACGACGTTTATCGCCGCCCAGAACGCGCCTTTTGCCCCGAACACATCGCTCAGCAGCGGTATGCCGAAAAAACCCATATTGCGGAATATCGTACAGGAGCGGACTATGCCCTTTACGTCCCTTCCCTTTTTGCGGACAGACGTCAGAAAAGCAACGGCCGCCGCCAGCGCGTGGGCGGCGAGCGAAATGAGCGCGACGGTCCCTATCTCCTTCAGTGAGCTCTGCGTTCTGTCGACGCTGCACACGGCTGAAAAAATATAGAACGGGAGCAGCATGTTCAGCAGAAGGCGCGACAGCTCCCTTGAAAATTTTTCGTTCAGAATTCCGATCTTTGCGGCTGTAAAACCGAGGGCGACCGGGAGCAGCATCTTTATTTCGCTCCCGAGCAGCGTCATATAACTGATGTCCATCAGATGCCGGTGTCTTTCTTTATCATTTTTAGATCGGTGAGCATCTCTTCTTTCTTGCCGGCCGGGTTGCGCAGCAGGTAGGAGGGATGGAAGACGCCGCAGACGTAAAACGGTCCCTTCGCGAACCATTTGCCGTGGTCGACGGTCATTTTAAAGTCGGGGCCGATTAGTCTCTGCGCCGCGATGCGTCCGAGGCAGACGATGTATTTAGGGTTTATCAGTCTCACCTGCCAGCGCAGGTAGTCCATGCACGCGTCCTCCTCGGCGGGAAGCGGGTCGCGGTTCTTCGGCGGACGGCATTTGAGTATGTTGCATATATAGACCTTTTCGCGGTCAATCTCCAGCGCTTTGAAATAATCGTCAAGCAGTTTTCCCGCCCTGCCGACAAAAGGCACTCCCTCAAGGTCCTCGTGCTCTCCGGGAGCCTCGCCCACGAACATAATGCGGGATTTTCTGTCGCCGCAGCCGAAAACCGTGTTTGTTCGCGTTTCGCTCAGGCCGCAGAGAGTGCATTTTGCGCACTTTTCTTCAAGTTCTTCCCAGTTCATCTCGTTTTCCTTCTTCTTCCGTTAAGCATTTCGTCGGTATCAACAGCCTCAAAATAATAATCCTCCAGTCTGTTCGACACAAAAACAGTCGCCGTGTAGCCCAGCACGAACAGAAGCGCGAGTTTTGCATACGGATACAGCTCGGTCATCCATTCGGAGGGGTTTGCCGGCATTCCGTAATCCGCAACCGACGAGACGGTGTCGGCTATCGTTCCCGCCAGAGCGATACCGACGTAGATCAGACAGGCGACAAGATCGGCCTTCAGCACGGGACGCCCCTTCGGCATAAATCTTCCCCCAACCGTCAGGTCATGACCCGTTTCGGCGTACTTGAAATGAAAATATCTCCCCGTCTGCGCCGCGAACACAAGAACGAACAGGTCGAACCCGAGGTTCATCATGCCGTAA
>JAFZTO010000211.1 GCA_017618795.1 Clostridia bacterium
CGCAGAGGATAAGTGACAAAAATTGTGAGATATTTACCGAGTTCGCGGCGGACGATATGTATTCTGACTGCGATGTCCGAAAGAAACGCAAAAGGAGTTAGCAATGGAAAAAAACAAGAAAAAAGCAGGCTTCAACATAATTGATTTTCTGCTTGTCGTTGTGTTCATAGCACTTGTCGCGTATCTTGTATATCATGTTCGCGGCTTTGAAATAGTCGGAGGGAGCAGTGGTAAATCGGCGAAGACCGTCACGGTCGGGATGGAGTTTTCTCCGTTAAGAGACGAACTGCACAACAGTATTTCGGTTGGAGACGCCGTATATGACGCGGCGACCGGAAAGCAGATCGGCGAAATCACAAACGTGAGCTATACCGATTTCGTTTACACGGGAGTTAATAAATCGACGGGTGAAACTGTTAAAAGCGCGCTGCCGGGTTATGTGACGCTTACCGCCGTATTCAGCGCGAGTGCGACCTACAAGGACGGTTCCGCAATTCTTAACGGCACAGATCTTGTTGCCGACGGAATACTGCGGATACGTACAAAGGGCTTCGAGGGTGACGGAAGGGTTATCCGCATTGAGGAGGAAAATCAGAATGCCGGCCGAAAAAAATAAAAGGCGGTTTTCCGTTATCGACTTTGTTATAATTCTTGTGGCTGTCGCGGCTGTCGCGGTGGCTTTTATCAAGTCCGGATTGTACGACAGGCTGATCGTTCATCGCGAAAAGGTAGAGGCCACAATCACATTTGTACTCGAAAATGCCTCTGAGGCGGTGCTTGCGGATTTCAGAAGCGAAGCTCCGGTTTATTATTCCGAGAGGCAAATTTCAAAGCTTGACGGCATAAGTTCCGCCCCGCAGATAAGCTATGTGGAGGGAAACGACGGTAAGCTGATTGCAGTTGAAAGCGGAGACCGGTTCGAGATAGAGGGAAGATTCAGATGCACGCTGACAACCGCTTCTGACGGCTATCTTATTGACGGTGCAAAATACGTTTCACCTGGGACGGAACTTTGCATTCGACTGGGCAATTCGGTTGTCACCGTAACCGTAATAAGCCTTGTGATTGCCTGATTTTAAACTCATTATCGATTTTTTTGCGTATAAATCAAAAAAATTTTTCAAATGCTTGATTTTTATGCGAAAATTTGATATAATTATATCAGTATTTCGCCAGAGGAGATTAAAATGGTAACACGTGACGTAACGATTAGAAACAATGTCGGTCTGCATGCAAGACCCGCGACGTTTTTCATTCAGAGGGCCAACTCCTATAAGGCGTCCATCTGGGTTGAAAAGGATGACCGCCGCGTAAATGCGAAATCCCTTCTCGGTGTTCTCTCGCTCGGAGTTGTGAAAGATATGACGGTAACTCTGATTGCCGATGGTCCAGATGAGGAAAATGCACTTGAAGGACTTGCGGAGCTAATTGATTCAGCGTTCGAGGACTGACTTGGATTTTACGGCAGACGAATGTTCATCGTCTGCCTGTTTTTTGTGATATGAACGAAAAGAGCAGAATAGAATATTTGCGCGAAAAGGCACTTGCTCTCCCGCTGTGTCCCGGGGTCTACCTTATGAAAGACCGGGGCGGAAGAATAATTTACGTCGGCAAATCCAGAGCGCTTAAGAACCGTGTTTCGTCTTATTTTACCGATTTGGACGGTCATACCGTAAAAACTTTAGCTATGATAAACCGTGTGTACGATTTTGACGTAATGCTTACAGACACGGAAATAGAGGCGCTTGCTCTGGAAAACAGGCTAATCAAGCTTCATGTTCCGCGCTTCAACATAAAGCTGAAAGACGGAAAGAATTATCCATACATACGGCTTTCCGCCGGCGACGAATACCCGAGGTTGTCTGTTGAGCGCATGAGAAAAAGCGACGGATCGAGATATTTCGGCCCTTATTCAGGCACCGCCGTTGCCTATTCAATACTGAATACTGCGCGCAAGGCTTTCGGTATCCCCGACTGTAAAAAGATATTTCCGCGGGACATTCCGTCAAAGCCGTGTCTTAATTTTCAGATGAAATACTGCTGCGGACTGTGTACAGGAAACGTGTCGCCTGAGGAGTATTCAAAGCGATTCGAGGACGTTTCTTCTTTTCTGCGCGGCAATCTCGGCAGAGTAAGGAAAAATTTGCGAGAAAAAATGGAGGCAGCTTCGGAAAATCTTCTGTTTGAGGCTGCCGCAGATTACAGGGACGGTATAAAAAAGCTGGAACGTCTGTGGGATGGCCAAAAAGTCGTTGGATCCCCGGACAATGAATACGATCTATTTTCCTCGTTTGCGGATGGTAGCGGGACATGTGTCGTTATTTTCATTGTCAGGGAGGGTGCGCTCCTCGACCGCCGCTTCTTTGTGTTTGCACCCGACAGGATATTCGACGGCGACGCTTTTCAGTCGCTGCTTTATGACGTTTATGCGGCGAGAGATTATATCCCGCCTGAGATTATTTTTGACAACAGTCTCCCAAAACCGGAAAAGGAACTGATCTGCGGTTTTTTGAAGAAAAAAGCAGGCAGAAACGTGGAAATCAGAATTCCGAAGCAGGGCAACCTCAGAAAACTCTGCAATATGGCGGTCGAAAACTGCCGCGAGGAGCTGCGCAAGCAGACGGAGGCCGCAGGCAGGAGCTTTACATCTCTTGTACATCTTGCAAAACTTCTGCTTCTTGAAGAGGTTCCCGAAAGCATAGAGGCGTATGATATTTCGAACTTCGGCAATGAAAATATAACAGGTGGCAGAATATCATTCAAAGAGGGAAAATTTGACAAACGCTTCTACCGCACGTACAGTATTTCATCTACTGATACTCAGGACGACTATGCCGCAATGAGCGAGATGCTCAGGCGAAGATTGTCTCATCCAGAGGACGAGCTCCCCGATCTTATTCTGCTTGATGGCGGAAAGGGACATGTTTCAGTTGTTAAAGACGTTATGCGCGCGCTTGACGTTCAGATCCCCGTTTTCGGGATGGTAAAGGACGATTTTCATAAAACGAGAGCGCTGACCGACGGTAAAGACGAGATAAATATAGCCTCCGAGCGCGACGTCTTCATGATGATCTACAGAATTCAGGAGGAGGTTCACCGCTTTACCGTTTCGAAAATGTCTGCCGCCAAGAGGAAGGCTGTAAGAAGATCGGTCCTTGACGATATAAAAGGCATCGGTCCGGCAAAATCAAAGGCGATTCTCCACACGTTCGGCGGGCTTGCCGCAGTGAAAAATGCAACGGTTGAGGAACTTGAA
>JAFZTO010000020.1 GCA_017618795.1 Clostridia bacterium
CCCGAAATAGCAAAGGTACTGCTCATCATCCCTATGGTGATAATCATCCTGCAGGCGCTGATGATTGCAGCCTGCATTATTCTCATGAACAAAACCGGTGATGTTCTGATGTTTTTCGCTTCTGCAACGATTGTCAGTCTGTTCGTCTGCCCGGTATTATGTCTGATCTGTTCTGTTGCCGGGACCACTCTTATGATATTTCCTCTGAAATCAGAGGAATCCCGACGCGACAGGGTCTGGATCGTTATCGGAGTTATCGAGGTTATTCTGTCCGCCGTATGCTGCGTATGGTCACACCGGATGTGTCAGAAAGGTTTTTCAATCACGTTCGTTTAGTTTCATCATACGGTATTGATTTTAAAAAAAGCAATCATCTCTGAACATGATCAAAAATAAAAAAATGTTTAAACAAAATATAAAATCCGTATACTCCAGACCGGAGACACACCTTTTTGCCGACCGAAAACGCGCATCGTCATTAACGTGGCGTTTAACCGTATCAGTTCTCGCCGTGCTGACTGCCTCAACAGCGCTCTTCCTTTTTTCATCATGTTCTGTCATTTTATCCATTGTGTCGTCAGAAATAAGAGAAAGTATATATCAACGCATGACAGCGGATGAACTAGGAAAACTGAGCGACACCGAACTCTATGAGGCAATCATGTTCCGGACATGGCCAGCCGAGAAAGGCGGCGACATAAAAAACGGCATAACAGAGCTGAGCGAAGCCGGAAAAGTTTTTTTCGTATTATCCGTATACGAGGAAGAAATATTAAACGGAGGTCTGGCACAATTCTTTGTCAACTACCCGAATGATATTGCCCCCTGTTTGCCGGAATACCTTGAAACCGTCGGTGCGACAGAGCACATTGAACTGTTTGAAACGTTCCTTTCCGAAAACGGTATCAACATAATCAATCTTAATCCCGACATGCTGGATTTTGACGCGATGAAAGAGCTTTATCCGTTTGATGATTTTGACCGGTCATACGATAAACTGAAACCAATTCGGAATTATCTGATCTCTTACGTTAGAGATCATATTTCCGAATTCTGAGCACAACCCCGGGTATGGATACCATCCACGCCCGGGGTTTTCAGTATTTCTACATGCTTTGCGCTACTCTGCCTTCCTCGTTCTTTCTTATGAAAAAAACTGCTGCGATGATAATAAGCGGCAGACCTGCAATCAGTCCATTAGGCGCGGGACCGAGAAGTCTTGCCGAGCCGGTGTCGGTCATGCAGACGGCAAGGGGAAGCGCGGCTGCGGCGTTTATCGCTCCGTGGAACACTGACGGGAACCATATGCTCCCGCTTTTTTCATAAAGCCGGTCACAGATGATTCCCGCGGAGACCGTGAACACGCAGAAAAGCAGCATGCCGGTCACGGGAAAACCAAAGTACCCGGCGTTGTTGCCGGCGGCAGCTCCGTACTCGTAATCGATAAGATATATCAGCGGCCAGTGCCAGGCTCCCCATATAATTCCTCCGAGAACGGCTCCTTTTCTATATCCGAAGCGGGCTTTTAGCTGCGGATACAGAAAACCTCGCCAGCCTATCTCCTCACCGAGACCGGTTATGCAGTTGATAAGCGGAGCGTAGGTCACTGCGCATACAGCGGATATAACAACGTATAAACCGTATGAAACGCCCTGCCCACGCATCTGCTCAAGTGCCTCGCTGCCTGTCGTCAAGGCAATGTAGCTCCCGCTCATATCAAAATGTCCCGGAAACACAAGAAAATACAGCAGGGCGCCGGCTACGGTCAGGACGGCCGGTGCAAGCCACGCGGCAAGGAACGGCCGGATATTCTTTTTTATTCCCGGCCTCCAACCCATGCCTTTCAGACTCTGTCCGGCAAAAAATACTCCCAGAGTCGGGACGAACATCATGCAAGCCATGACGAGCTGCCCGGAAATAATGTGTCCTCTTCTGTACAGAAGCCACACCCCGGCCTGTATTGCATAAGCAAGCGCGAAGGTCCAGACAAGATATTTTACAACCTTCTTTTTGTCGAAAACGGTTTCATTCATCTTCTTTGTCCACCCGTTTCAGTTTTTTAAACTGTGTATCGGGGCGGGGATACGTCCGCCTCTGGCGATAAAATCGGCGCATCCGTAGCCGTTTACCGGAATTACCGGAGCACGGCCGAGCAGGCCGCCGAATTCCACGGTGTCTCCGACCTTTTTCCCGTATGCGGGAATAAGTCTCACGGCCGTGGTCTTTGTGTTGGCCACTCCGATTGAAATTTCGTCGGCTATTACGCCGCATATGGTGCTCGCCGGCGTGTCTCCCGGTATTGCTATCATATCGAGCCCGACCGAGCAGACCGCGGTCATCGCCTCCAGCTTTTCGATCGTAAGAGCGCCCTTCGTGACCGCGTCTATCATCCCCGCGTCTTCTGAAACGGGAATAAAGGCGCCGGAAAGCCCTCCTACAAAGCTCGAGGCCATGACGCCGCCCTTCTTTACGGCGTCGTTCAGCAGCGCGAGCGCGGCGGTGGTTCCCGGAGCGCCCGCCGACTCAAGACCCATGCTTTCAAGTATATGGGCGACAGAGTCGCCGACCGCCGGCGTGGGAGCAAGCGAAAGGTCGACTATTCCGAACGGAACTCCGAGACTCTTTGATGCCTCGCACGCCACGAGCTGCCCCATGCGCGTTATTTTGAACGATGTTTTCTTTATCAGATCGGCAAGCTCGGAGAACGAGCAGTTCCCTGCTCTTTTTACGGCTGCCGCAACCACGCCCGGGCCTGAAACGCCGACGTTGATAACCGTCTCAGGTTCTCCCGAACCGTGAAAAGCTCCGGCCATGAACGGGTTGTCCTCCGGAGCGTTGGCAAACACCACGAATTTTGCGCAACCTATAGAACCACGGTCCGCCGTCAGGCGAGCCGTTTCCTTTATTATGTCTCCGCACATTGCGACAGCATCCATGTTTATCCCGGCTTTTGTCGAGGCAACGTTGACCGACGAGCAGACAAGCTCCGTCTCGCTCAGCGCCTGAGGAATGCTGCTCATAAGCTCTTTCGCGCCGTCGGTCATTCCCTTCTGCACGAGCGCCGAGTAGCCGCCGACAAAATTAACTCCGAGCGTTTTTGCCGCCCTGTCGAGGGTTTCCGCAATTTTTACGTAACCGTCGCGGTCCGTCTTTCCGCCAATGAGCGACACGGGAGTCACCGATATCCGCTTGTTTATGACAGGTATGCCGTACAGCTTCTCGATATCCTCGGCGACAGGGACAAGCCTCTCCGCCTTCCGGCAGAGCTTTTCATATATGTTTTCGCAGAGCCTGCCGGGATCGTCGCTTACGCAGTCAAACAGGGATATTCCCATCGTGACAGTGCGTATGTCGAGATTTTCGTCCCGGATCATGTTTATTGTTTCAAGAATGTTGCTGAGTTCAAGCATGGTCACACCCTGTGCATGGAATTGAATATGTCCTCGTGCATGACGTGAATCTCGAGCGCCTTTTCTCTGCCGAGCTCGCTCATGCTGTCGGAAAAATCTCCGAACGGTATTTTTAACCTGTCTATGTCGACTATCATTATCATTGCAAAATACTCGTCAAGGACCGTCTGCGATATGTCGCTTATATTCGCTCCGTACTCGGCGCAACGCGTGCTGACCGCCGCTATTATTCCCATGTTGTCTTTTCCCGTTACCGAAATTACCGCTTTCATAAAGCACCTCCTTTGTTTCAATAATATTTTACAATATTTTTCCCGAAAAATCAACAGATAAAAGTAAAAACTTGACTTTGAAGTTCAAAAATGATATAATATATACTGAAAGAAGGTGCCGATATGCTGTATGAGGAAAGGTTGACCGAACAGACGGTCAAAAGAAAATTCGAGGGAAAGCTTAAAAAGAAGGCGGTTCTTGCGGCTCTGCTTTTCATCGGCATACCGCTTGTCATAACTCTTGCGGTGTTTTTTGCAAAAAGGAGTTTTTCGTCTCTGCTCTTCTACGGGCTTCCGCTGTTTGCGCTTTCGGGCTTTGTCGCTCTGCTCTCATGCAGATTTTTCTTCCGCATCGAATACGACTACTCGCTGCTCGGATATACCTTCTCGGTCTGCGTGGTGCGCAACTCGCGCCTGCGCTCCGAAAAGTACGAGGCAGACCTGCGCAGCGCGTCTGTTTTCCCGGTCAATGACATACCGTCGGAAAGGTACCGCGAAATATACCGCTTTCTCCCGTCCGACAGATGCGATGGAATGTACGGAATAGAAACGCACGAGGAAAAAGACGCGGAAATAAAGGACCTGTGCCTGATTCAGCCGGACAAGCGCATGCTCAAAGCCATGTCCGACATAAACCGATCAATGAGGATAAGGAAATAAAATGGACAAAAAGGTAACTCTTGCCGACATAGGCAAGGCGACGGGATATTCGGCAAACACCGTCTCGCACGCACTGAACGGAAAAAAGGACGTGAGCCCCGAAACGGCCGCCAAAATCATAAAAGCCGCGCGTGAAATGGGTTATGTTCCCAATCTGTTCGCGCGCTCCATGAGACAGGGGAAAAGCTATAACATAGCCGTGATACTTCCGGAACTGTCAAACCTGTACTTCCCCATTCTGGTCAAGCTCATGGAGAGCCGGCTGCGTGCTCTGGGCTACGACATTTTTATTATGAACACCAACGAAAACGCCGACGAGGAAATGCGGTGCATAACCACGGCGGTCGGCAAAAGCGTTGACGGCGTTATAATCTGCCCGACGCAGGGAAAACGCGACGGGCTCGACCTGCTTAAAGAGAAGAAAATCCCTTTCGTCCTTTTCGGAAGAAACTTTGAGGATGATGCCTACGAATCCGTAACGCTTGACGAATTTCTTTGCGGGTATTCGCTGACCGAGTATATGATAAGCATGGGACACAGGAAAATACTTCACCTCGCAGCCCCCTTCCGAATCTCCTCGTCATATCACCGCAGGGACGGCTATATAGCGGCAATGAAGAAATACGGACTTGAACCGATGGTTCGCCCGATGGATGAAAAGGAGTCGGTAGTCAGGGAAATAAAAACCGGCGCGCTCGACGTGACGGCGGTTTTCGCTTTTTCAGATATGCTCGCGCTCAGTCTCATCACCTCGCTGAACAAGTCGGGCATTTCCGTGCCGGACGGCATTTCCGTGGGCGGAGTGGACAACATCGCCTCGCACATAACCTACCCCATTGACCTGACGTCGGTCGACAACCGCAAGGAGCAGATGGCCGAAAAGGTGATAAGCTCGCTGCTCATCCGTATGGAACATCCCTCGTGGCCCACCGCGCACCATATCATCCCGCCAGCCCTGATACCCGGAAACACGGTCAGAAAAATATAACGCCGGGAAACGATATGTCCTCACCATTTGTTTACTATTTCATACACCACAGTCATACAGACATTGGATACACCGACCCGCAGGATAAAATAGAAAAATATCACGTTTACTACATCCGCAGAGCGGTAGATATTCTGAACGCGGCGCATTCGTCAAAGCCTGAATGGCTCGGCTTCAGATGGAACTGCGAGAGTTACCGGTTCGTCGAAAAATTTCTTGAGCAGTCGTCGGAAAGATACAGGAACGATTTCATCAGGTTCGTAAAATCGGAAGAAATCGGGCTGTCGGGAAGTTACGTCAATCTGACGGAACTTGTCGACGGAAACACGCTGTCCGAGACGGAAGCGGCGATAAGACGGCAGATGACCGAACTTGGCGTCACTGCCCGCTCGGCCATGGCATGCGACGTAAACGGCTTTGCCTGGGGATTTGCAGACGCGCTTTACGAAAACGGCTTTACCCGCCTCCTTACCGCAATCAACTCACATCACGGGGGCTGCCCGCTCGGCCGCAGACAGCATGCGTTTTACTGGGTTTCGCCGAAAGGAAACAGAGTGCTTACTTGGATCGGCGAGCACTATAATCTCGGCAACGAACTCGGCATAACAGGACAGCCGTCATTTGAGCACGTAATCCGCGACGGGTTGAACGAGACGGAACCGGATCCGTTCAGGCGCGCAGAAAAGCGCCTTGAAAAATACCGCGACAAGCTGCTGAGCGAAGGGTATCCGTACGGCTTGGTTCCCGTCAACGTATCGGGGACCATGGCAGACAACGCCCCGCCGAACCCGTATATCGCCGAGTTCTGTAATAAATACAACAGCATTCACCGTGACATAATTCTTAAAACGGCAACACTCGATGATTTTTTCGACGCGCTCGAAAAAACCGGTACTGACATTCCTGAATACCGCGGAGATTTTACGGACTGGTGGGCTGACGGAGTCGGATCAACGCCTGCGGACGTAAAACTGTTCAGAAAGGCCGTGCGCAAACTTGACGCTCTGCGCGTGCTGGACCCGGAACATAAATTCTGCAGCAGATATGAAGAAGCGCGTGAAAATCTTATCATGTACGCCGAGCATACCTGGGGATATTTTTCGTCGGGTTCGCGTCCGTTCGAGCCCGAGGTCAGTGAACTTGAAAAACGAAAGTCCCTTTATGCTCTGAACGCTTACCGCACCGCCTCCGAAGCGCTCGAAGACCTCACCTTTGCCACAGGAGAAACGCCTCTGAACATCGGCGGACGGTGCTCCCTTGCCGTGATAAATCCGTCGCGGCGCGAGCAACGCGGAACAGCAAGAATACCGCTCAGAAAGCTGCCTCCTTACGGCGGGTTCAGGGTAACATGCTCTGAAACCGGCACAGACGTTCCATGCCAGACCGTCATGTATCCGGCAGGACCGGAACTTGTCCTTGATCTCAGAATCCGGCCGGCGCAGACCGTACACTGCCTGGTTGAAGAGAGTGGAGAAAACGGATGGCAGGAATACGCCGGGAACGCATGCCCGGGCCTAATTGACACTCCGTTCCTGCGTGTTACCGTAGACCGCGAAAAAGGAATAACCTCTCTGCTTGACAAAGAAAAAGGGCTTGAACTGGTGAAAACAGACGCTACGTACCCTCCTTTCACACCCGTATATGAGGTAACTCCAACCGGGGGAGATCCGTACGGAACTCGCGTTGCCATGGGCAGGCAGCGCAAAACGCCGGGCACTATGCGTTCAGCCGGGAAAATCACGGACGTAAATATAACCGACGACGGTCCTCTTATAACAAGAGCTACAATTGTTTACAGTCTTGACGGAGCCGAATACTGCGATGTTACGCTCACTTTTTACAGAAATTCCGCCCGCATCGACGTCGATCTGCGCCTTCACAAAAAGAGCGTGCGCGACCCTGAAAATCTATATCTTTCGCTCCCGTTCACCGCAGGGAAAGACGAAGAACTGTGGATAGAAAAAACCTCGTCGGTGCTCCGGCCGCGCATTGACCAGATTCCCGGGACATGCACGGATTTCTATCTTGTTCAGAGCGGTGCGGCGTTTGTTTCACCCTCGCACGGATCAACTGTCATCGCAACTCCAGACACGCCCCTGATAGCCATGTGCGGCCCGGAGGCATACGAACCTGCGCTTTCAAGAGAACGGAAAAACAGCGACGATCTGTACGCATGGGTAATGAACAATTTCTGGGAAACCAATTTCAAAGCAGAACTCGGCGACTTTTATCAGTTCAGATACAGCATTGTCAGCACGGATGACAAAAATCCGCATGATGCAATAGAAAGCGCTCGCAATGCCTGCCAGGATTTTATCGTTTTCACGGAGTTTTCGTGACAGTAACGAAAAATGCAAAAATGTTTTGCACTGCTTGTATCTTTTCTATTTCTGCCAGATGCACAACTGGAAAGGCATTAAAAAAAATTAAGGCAACTGTTTGGTTATACAAGCTAAAAGACGACCCGAAACCGTCTTGTTAAAACGACTTCGGGTCGTTTTTACGTTTTATTCAATTCAGTTGCTTTTTATTGTTCCATATCAAAGCATCCGTTGATATTAGCGGATATGAAAATCAGGCGGACTATAGACAACCTTTATAAGGCATATCAATAATAAAATTATAATCAATACAGTTTTTTCTCAACTCACAGTTGAGATACACAAGAAAAAGAAGTTATTGTGTTTTTATGGAAAATATGATATAATTTAATTAAGATCTCGATTTCAAGAATAAGCGAAAGGAAAAACAGAAAAATGAATATCGGAGAAAAAATAAAAGAACTGCGTATAAAAAGCGGGCTAACGCAGAACAAACTGGCGGAACTGCTTTGTATTTCGTATCAGGCGGTTTCAAAATGGGAAACAGGCACGGCAAACCCGGATCTTGGCATGATAGCTCCTCTTACCAAGATATTTAATATTTCCGCGGATGAACTGCTCGGAATAAACGAAAAAGAACCGGATGCGCGATATGATGAACTGAAAAAAGAATATGAGTTAACATTTTATACCGAGAATTATGCAAAGCGGCAGGAAATATGCGAAACTGCGGTACGTGAATATCCGAACGACATGAAATGGCTGGAAGACCTTGCGTGGGTCGTTTCCAACCGTTCGTTTGAACATACGGATCAGGAGGAATTCGTCGCGGAGCAGGAAAAAGCTATAAAACTGTTTGACAATGTCATTAAAGCCAGTACAGATGAGTATATACGCGGAGACGCAATAATCGGAATCACACAGTTGCTCGGATGGCGCGGACGCAAGAATGAAGCGAAACAATATGCCGAAATGCTGCCGGAAAGAGTACCGGTTAAACGCGAAGCCGTTATGGAAAACGTACTTGAAGGCAATGAATTGCTTAAATACAAACAAGAACAGTTAAACAGCCATTTCCACAGTTTGATTTGGATCTTGTCTCTTATGCCGGATAACGAATATACGGAACTCATTAAAAAACTGATTGATACGATGATTCCCGACGGGAACTATCTTGAATACAATCACAGCCTGTACTATGCTTCACGACGTTCCGTAAACAGGTTGCTGAGAGAAAATGGAGATAAGGAAGAAATACTCGGCTTTCTTGTCGAAATGAAACGATATGCGCAAGAATACGACAGTATCGTTTTTGACAAACCGGACGTCTCTCTTTATACTGTATCGCATCTGAGACTTATTGAAGAGGACACGCGGGAATGGCTCGGGAATCAAGGTGAAAGATTGACTGGAGAATTCACAAAATATTTGCAAAATCATTCTTTTGATTTTCTTCGCGGAGAAAATGAATTTGCGGAACTGATAAAATAAACACCGTCAAAAAGCACACGAATCCAAAAAAATGCGGGTGCGATGATTATATGCTCACTAAAAAAGCGGCGATGAAGTATGTCGTCGCTTTTTGTCTTTTTCATTGTCGAAATGGTTATATTCCCGGCTCGGTCTGCGTTTCAGACGTTATCTCCGTTTCTAATACGGTCTCCACAACCGTTGCAGGTTCGGTTTCAGTAGCTGTCTCCGTTTCAGTCACGGAGTACTCCCCTTTCTTTAGCTGTCTCAGATTCGGTAATTCCTTTTCATTTATCTGATCAGACAAGCATGAAATTGCCTTTCTTATCGGTAAGTGAGCTCCGTACGCAGTATTTCGGTCTCCGATGAGGGGTGATAGCGCTTTACAAAGCTCTTAATATTATCCTCGCTCTGCAACAGTTTCGGGCCTATCCAGATCTTTTTAACCATTTCAAACGGGAACGGAATCTCATAAAAGGATTTCATGCTCCCGTTTTCGCTGAGCTTGTAATCCACGGAATATTCCTTTTCGCCGACGTATACGCACGGGAGCGGTTCCTCTGTGGCCGGAGGAAGTTTTTTCGGAAAATAAAGGCGGTATTCGTTCTCCGCCTGAAAGCCTATGTTCTTGAACTGCGGGGATATTTTGAGTATCTCGGCGATGTTGTCCGCAGGCGAGCTGTGGTCGTAGTTCCCTCTGTCAAAATACGGGAAACTCCCGTTTGAATCGTCCTTGTCCATATATTCCACCTTTTCAAGCCTGACCTGTTCGCCGGGAACGGATATGGATTCCGCGTATTCGGCCAGCATTTCCGAATCGAAGCCTATCGAAATACCGCCGCCCGGCGCGTAACCGCGCCACTGGGACAGATCGTCCTCCGATTTTGAAAGACAGAAGCAGTATATCTTTATGCTGTCAAGCGTCCTCTTTATCTCCTCGTTCAAAGCCTCCCGGTCGGGAAGCCGCACGTCGCGATATCTTTTTTCAAGATAGCGGACGTATATGTCGAACATGAACTTTATCTCGTCCCAGTCGTTTGATTTGGTTATGTCAGAGAACCGGATGGTGCTTTTTCTCGTGATCTGGCAGAAGGCGTCGAGCGAGCAGTAGTGATAAAGCAGGCTCATACGCCTCTCCTCTGACCGGCAAGCCATTCGATGAGATCTGTCTTCTCGTAAGCAAAGGTCCAGCAGTCGTGGTGCAGACCCGGAAGATAGCTTACGGATATATTCCCTCCGGCTTTGCGCAGAGCCTCCACCATGTCAATGGTGCGCTGGATAGGAATTACCGGGTCGTCGACTCCGTGATACGTCCTTACAGGAACTTTTCTGAGCCTGTACGCTCTCTCCGGATCGCCGCCTCCGCATATGGGCGCACACGCCGACAGAAAGCGCGGATACCTCATGCCGAGCTCCCACGAGCCGAAGCCGCCCATGCTGAGGCCTGTGACCGAGACCCGGTCCCTGTCAATGCGGTATCTCCTGATAACGCCGTCTGTCAGGCGCTTTACTTCGTCGACTATCTCATTCCACCAGATGCCGTCGGGGCATTGCGGCGAAACGGTCACAACGCGCAGGCAGTGCCAGTCGGGATCGGCTCCGAAAAGTTTGGGTACGCCGTGCACGCGCACACGCTCCAAGTCGTCTCCGCGCTCTCCCGCCCCGTGAAGGAAAAGTATGAGCGGCAGACTTTCTTTTTCCGGATCGAAGCCTGTCGGAAAGGTGATTAAATTCTTTATATATCCGACCCGCGAATTCCTGGGTCTGAAAATATGTTCCTCAATCATAATATACTCCTTTGCTGTATACTATATTATTATACCACACACAGGCCGGAAAATCAAGCGTAAGACGCGGACTTGGTAAAAAAGTTGTCAGTTCTCCGCAGAATACTTTCCTCAGCACTTGAAAAACATCCCGAAATGTGGTATAATTATCGTCATACGAAACAAGGGAAACACAATGAAAATCACAGAACGCTTTTTAAAATACGTGTCCTACGGCACAAACTCCGATGAGGACAGCATATCGTGCCCGTCTACTCCGGTACAGCTTGAACTGGGAAAGTATATTGCAGGAGAACTTAAAGACATAGGGCTTGAAATAGTAAGGCAGGACGAGAACGGATATGTTTACGGATTTCTTCCAGGCAAAGGGGCGCTGAAGGACTTGCCGGCCGTCGGATTTATATCGCATCTCGACACCTCGCCGAGCGTGCGCGGGGACGGCATAAGACCGGAAATGATCGAATACATAGGCGGAGACATAACGCTCGTCGACGGACAGACCGTCATTACCGTAAAAGACAATCCCGCGCTTGTAAACATGACCGGAGAGCACATAATAGTCACGGACGGGCAGACGCTGCTCGGCGCGGACGACAAGGCGGGCGTGGCTGAGATCGTCACGCTGTGCGAAGAGCTTGCCGCCGGAGAGGAAAGCCACAGGCCTCTCGCAATCTGCTTCACCCCCGACGAGGAGATAGGGCGCGGAGCTGACCGATTCGACCGTGCCGGATTTGCTGCTGACGTCGCCTACACCGTCGATGGCGGAGCGCTAGGCGAGATAGAGTACGAAAACTTCAATGCCGCCTCGCTCAGGCTTACGGTGAACGGGGTGAACATTCACCCAGGCAACGCAAAGGGCCGCATGAAAAACGCAGTACTTATGGCAAATGAATTTATCTCGATGCTCCCGGAGGCCGAACAGCCCGCGCACACCGAAGGCTACGAAGGCTTCTATCATGTGACTGACATTTCCGGCAACGAGACACTCTGCGTTTTAAAGGCCATCATCCGCGACCACGACAGGGAAAAATTCGAGGCTCGCAAGCGGTTTATTCTGCGCCTGTGCGACTATCTTAATTCGGTATGGGGAGAAAACAGCTTTGTCCCGGAAATAAATGACAGCTATTACAACATGAAGGAGAAGATTCTCCCGCACATGTATCTGATCGACAACGCCCGGGCAGCATTCATTGAAAACGGTATCGAGCCAAAATGCGTGCCTATACGCGGCGGAACGGACGGAGCGCGCCTTTCCTATGAGGGGCTGCCCTGCCCCAACCTTTCCACCGGAGGGTACAATTTCCATTCGTGCAAAGAGTTCATCACGGTAGAGGCCATGGAAAAAATGGTGAAGGTGCTGAAGAGCATCGCGACCCGCGTCTGAACAAATTAAAAATCAAAAATTCCCCGAGCTGAGCCGGTTTTCGTAGACCCAATGTGTGCCGTCACAGATGTGACAATGCCTAAGCTCCGGGATGACGCCGTCCCACAGGGCTTTGAACTTATCGCCTTGTTTGGAGGCAAAGGTCTTTTGGAGAGCGGATTCATCGGAAAGATAGCTGCCCGGAGCGGCCACACGGGATACCGGTTTTTCGGCTCAACGCATATAAAAAACAATTTTGGAGGATCATTATGGTTTGCGAGATCTTTAACCGCCGTATGTACGACAAACTGGAGAACGCCAACAACATTTACGCAAAACTGATTTTCAAAACTCTGTATCCGGTTTCCGACGCGCTCTGTCTGGAAACGAAAGAGCATTTTCGTCTTCCTCCCGAAGGAGATTGGAAGCCGCTGGCTCCCGCCACGTTTTGGGGAGGCGAATATCAGAACATCTGGATCAAAACGACCGTGACCGTCCCGAAGGAAGCCGAGGGCAAAAAGCTGTTTCTCGTTCCCCGGACCGGTGCCGTGGAAAATCTGTTTTTCTTAAACGGTGTACCGTCCGGCATTATCAACAGCAAAAACGACTTTATCGGCGGGATGCATTCCGCACAGATGATCGCCGACTGCGCCTCGGCGGGCGACGTTTATCAGATCGCGTTGGAATGCTACGCCGGCCATCTCGATACCGGTACGCAGCCCTACGATCATTACGGCGAGGATCTGATGGCGCAGCACGAGACCTGCTGCCGCCGTTATTACGAAGGAATGGACGTGGCCGTCCGCAATGAAAACGTCTGGCACTTTATCTACGACCTTAAATGCGCCCTTCAGATGGTGCGCGATCTGCCGGACGGAACCGATCTGCAGGCAAAGGCCAAACAGGTCCTGGAAGAAGTGTTCGCCGTGCTGATCCAGTATCCCGAAGATTATCCCGAAGAAGAATGGAACGCCTCCGTGGCGGAGGCCCGCCGCGTCATGTCCGTTCTTTTTGAAAAGACGGACTGCGACGCCGCGTTTAACGGAAAAATCGGCCTGATTGGTCACTCTCACATGGATTCCGCCTGGACCTGGCCTATGACCGAAACCGTAAGGAAATGCGCAAGGACCTATTCCAACGTCCTTCGTCTTATGGAACAATACCCGGAATACACCTTTATCCAATCCTCCGCCCTGCACCTGGAATGGATGAGACTCTACTATCCCGCTGTTTTCGAGGGGATCAAAAAGAGAGTCGCCGAAGGACGGTACGAGCCGAACGGAGGCGTCTGGGTAGAGTGCGACGGAAACATTCCTTCCGGCGAATCCTTCGTCCGCCAGTTCCTGAAAGGACAGCTTTACACCCGAAAACACTTCAGCTACACCGGGGACACCTTCTGGCTTTGCGATACATTCGGTTACAGCGCCGCCATTCCCCAACTCATGAAAGGCGCCTGCCTCAAATATTTCTGTACCACCAAAATGACCTGGAATGAAGTCAACCCCTATCCCCACGATATGTTTCTGTGGCGCGGCATCGACGGTTCCGAGGTGCTGACCCATTTTCACGATCACTTCATTTTCCCCGATCTGAAAACCATCCGCAGTGAAATGCAGAAAATCCGGCACAAAGAAGTCTATAACGGTCAGATCCTTCCCTTCGGATACGGTGACGGCGGTGGCGGCCCCACTGCCGGGATGCTGGAAGATGCGCGGCGCGTTTCGGGGCTTCCCGGGCTGCCGAAGGCCGAATCGACCACCGTCAGCGCCTTCCTTAAGGAAGTCGCCGAAACCGCGCACCATCTCCCCGAATTCTCCGGAGAACTCTATCTGGAAAAGCACCGCGGCGTTCTAACACAGAATCACGACATCAAAAACGTAAACCGCCGCGTGGAATACGCCCTGCGCGATATGGAATATATGAACGTGCTGGCGGGCGAACCCATGCACGAAAAAACCGATTCCTTCTATAAAACCATGCTCGCCAACCAGGCCCACGATATCATCTCCGGCACCTCGATCGACGAGGTCCACCAGACGGCGCTGCGGGAAGGCCGGGAAATCCTGTCGGAGAGCGCCGGGATCATACGGGAGTACGCCGCCGGATTCACCGACGGTTCTCCCGACAGCATTTCGGCCTTTAACACCCTGCCTTTCCCCAGGAACGACTTGCTCTGTCTAGAGAATACTGCTGGCGGGGTAGTGGGATGCCCTTCCCAGAAGGTCGAGGACGTTTGCGGCCGCCGGATGCTGCTGGTCAAAATTCCCGAGCAGGCCGGTTTCTCCGCGTCGTCCTTCGCCCTTACTTCCGATACGTATTCGGCGCCTTCTCCGTTCCGCTGTGAAGGAAACCGCCTCGAGACCCCGCTGCTTTCGGCCGTTTTTGATGAGACCGGCGCTATTCAGTCGCTTATTGTGAAGAAAAACGGCCGGGAACTCCGCCGCCCCGGCGGCGAGCCGCTCAACACCTTCTATGCCGGTGAGTCGGTTCCCCACGAATGGGACAGCTATGACCTGGATTACGCCGTGAAGCTGAAGATGAAACCCCAGCGGCGTCTGATTTCCCGTCAGATCGTGTCGAACGGCGCCCTCTGCTTCATCATCCGTTCCTCCTACGCCGTCGGAAAGAATTCGGTCCTGACGCAGGATATGATCTTTTACGCGGACCGCGAGCAGATCGACTTCCATACCCTGATTGACTGGAAGGATAAGAGGACCTCCCTGAAGGCCGGATTCGACCTGAATCTGCTGACCTTTTCCATGCGGAACGAAATCCAGTTCGGATTTCTCGACCGCGGGACAACCGAAAACACTTCCTATGACATCGCCCGATTTGAAGTATGCCAGCATAAGTGGACCGACCTCTCTGAGGGCAGATTCGGTGTTGCCCTGCTGAACGATGGGAAATACGGCATCTCGGCGCACAACAGCAACTTGCAGCTCTCTTTGGAACAGGGCGGCGCTCACCCCGACGTCACGGCCGGAAACGGATTGCACGAATTTACCTATTCGCTGCTGCCTCATGACGGTCCTATGGACGTCAACAACGTCACAAAACCCGCCTATATGCTGAATGTGAAGCCGGTGACCGTCCACGGCGCTTTGAAAAAGCCGCTCCCTCCTTTCGTGACGGTCTCCTGCGATCACGTAATCTGCGAGACGGTAAAGCGGGCCGAGTCGGTCCCGGATGCCGCGGTCCTCCGGTTTTATGAAGCCGAGCGTTCCGCCGCGGTATGTCGGATATCGGTACCCAACGGCTATACGTGCGCGTTCGAGACGAATCTGATTGAAGACATCGAAAAGGAACTGCCCGTCGAGGACGGGGCTGTTACCCTTTACTTCCGTCCATTTGAAATCCATACCGTTATGTTTACCCGGGGGTCAGCCTCCTAGTTAGCACCCCGTCAACGGACAATTCTGTTCGGCCGGCGGAGAATGAAGAAAACGGTATCCGCGTCCGGCTCTGACCGGAACGGAGACCGTTTTCTCTTTTTCGGAGCGCCGCGGGGGCAAAGGCGGAGCCGACGGCGTTGTCCGGCCAGCAAACGCCGGGCGGGATCATCTGCCGAAGCCGCTTTCCCGGTGTTCAGTGCGTGGAAATGTTAGAGATCCTGGTGATCTCTGGGTCGGTGAACACGTCTGAAAGATCGAAACTGGGCGTAGAGAACTCGGAAATGATGGCCCCACCCTTCCCGGCAGCAAACCAATGTTTAGTGTTGGGTTTCAGAGTATACTGCTCGCCGGGCGTCAGTCTGACCTCATGCCAGACAGTAAAACAATCTTTCTTATCGGCCGGGACGGCAAACCCCGGGGCTTCGGTAGGTTCACCTTCCACATAAAGCCATACCGTCCCTTTCCGACAGCGAAAGGTCTCTTCCTTCCCGGAATAGTGATAGTGCGGAAGCGGAGGGTGATAGTGTTCCGGACACAACTGGCCTTCTTCCAGGACCATCTCTTTTGCGCAGCATCTTTCTGTATTGACGTAAATGAGAATGGCGGTACCGATCTCCGAATAGCGGCCGAGATCGTAATCGCAGATCTCGATGTTGTTTTCCTCGGCTTCCGTCACGGCGATACCGGCCTCCCGCAGGATCCGTGCGGCGAGATGCTGCTTCTGACAGATAAATTCCGGCGTCATTTTCGTTCCTTTCGTTTCGTTTGTTCTGGCAAGATGTGCCGTTTGGATTTCCACAATTTTTCCTCCGTTTTTTTGTTCTGACATTTTTTTCGTTCCGGCTGTGCCGGCTTTTTTCTTGGGAGTCCCGGTGACCGGATCACCGTTACGGATAGATGTATCCGTTTTTCCGGTACTGTTTAGGCGTAAGACCGGCGCGTTATTTTAAAAACGCCTTTATACTCGCCGCGTCCGTGAAATACATCCGGGAGACGATTTTCCACGCTAAAATCCGAAGTTAGCAGATTGCACTGCTTTTCTCAACACCGCTTATTCAGATAATGGGGCGGCGAGCTTGCTGTTTCGGCGGAATAAACGCGCATGAGATGTTCTGCTGACAAATCCATTTTTTCGGCGATCTCCGAGAGCATTAGATTCTTCAGATAGTCCCGATCGACGATAGAACGGAATTTTTCGAACGCCGCGGAACAGCACTTCCGCAGACTGTGAGTCATTGTCATCAGCTTGAACCCGCCTGAAGGCTATATCACTTGAAATATGGTTGTTTCGCAAATCCCTAAGTGAACCCCTCAGAGGGGGATTTTTCTGTTTCTGTTTGCAAAACTGCAGCTGTCTCGTTAACAGAAGTATTTTCCTGCAAACAGGGTTGCGTTTTTAATTCTGACCTTAACCACGGATTTTTTTGCTGCTTTATTTCTGTATCATTCAGTATATAAACATCGCGTCGCCGAAGGAGAAAAATCTGTATTTTTCCCTTATCGCCTCGGCGTAGGCGTTCAGCATTATATCCCTGCTGGAGAAGGCCGAAACAAGCATAAGCAGGGTGCTTTCAGGAAGGTGAAAATTGGTGATCAGGCAATCGGTAACCTTGAATCTGTACCCCGGATATATGAAAATTCCCGTATCGCCGGTCATCGGGTGAACGATCCCTTCTTCATCCGCAACGCTTTCAAGCGTCCGGCAGGAGGTAGTACCCACGGCTATAACCCTCCCGGAGCGGCTGTTTATAATATCGGCGCTCTCCTTCGGAACTGAAATGAACTCAGCGTGCATAACGTGGTCCTCTATCCTGTCCTCCTTGACTGGACGGAAAGTACCGAGTCCGACGTGAAGCATAACCGGAGCGATTTTCACGCCCTTCTCCCTTATCCTTCCGAGAAGCTCTGGAGTAAAATGCAGTCCTGCGGTCGGAGCGGCGGCCGAACCCGGCTCACGGGCATACACCGTCTGATATCTGTTTCTGTCCTTCAGCTTTTCGGTAATGTACGGCGGAAGCGGCATCTGTCCGATTTTGTCGAGAACCGCAAAAATATTGTCACCGTCGTAGCTGAATTTTATCAGTCTGTTGCCGCCATTGACGGTTTCTATTACCTCTCCGCGCATAAGTCCGCCGCCGAATACTATTTTTGTTCCTGGTCTGCATCGCCTCCCGGCCTTGTCAGCGTCTCCCAAACGTCAAGCCCGCGTGAGCGCAGAAGAACGACCTCGACCTCAATGCCGCTGTCCTCCTTTATCCCGTAAAGCCGCGCGGGAATGACCTTCGAGTCGTTGATGACGAGCACGTCGCCCGGCTGAAGACAGTTTTCAATATCCCTGAATATCCCGTGCCCGGTTTTCCCCGTGCGTCTGTCTACGGTCATAAGGCGCGAACTGTCGCGCGGTTCAACCGGTGTCTGGGCTATAAGTTTCTGAGGCAGATCGTAGTAAAAATCGCTTGTTTTCAGATCAGTATGGTATAGTTCGTTCTTAATCATTCTCTTTATCGGCAAGTTTTCCGGTAAGTTTACCGTCGCTTACCCCTTCCGGAACAAATATTACGGTTCTTCCCTTCTCAAACACGGGCGAGCGGACGGCGCATTCCTCAAACCGGTCGGTATGACCGCTGATAATTCCGTTCTTATAAGTCTCGCACAGCATGGGGACCGGTTTCCCGGCCATGACCGTTCTCCGCAACGCTTTTCCGGTTTCCACGGATGCCAGCGTTTCCAGCCTGTGCAGTCTCTTTTCGCAGACCTCGGGCGGCACCTTTCCGACCATATCCGCCGCCTCGGTCCCCGGTCGCTCGGAGAACCGAAAAATGTGGCAGTGAATAAAACCGTATTTCTTCACAAGTTCCATTGTCTGACGGAAATCGTCTTCGGTTTCTCCGGGAAAACCAACGATTATATCGGCGGAAAAGTTGAAATCGGGCATGACCGAGCGGATATAGTCGAGGTTTTTTTCAAGCTGCTGCCTGTTGTATTTCCGCCTCATTAGCGCAAGCACGCGGTTTGAACCCGACTGCACCGAAACGTGCATGTGATGGCAGAACTGCGGTATCTCCGACAGGCTGTCCACGAATTCCTTCTTCAGATACGACGGCTCCATTGATCCCAGACGCACGCGCTCAATGCCTGAGGTCCCCGCAACCGCTGCGATAAGACCGGCGAGCCTGTTCCCGTACGCCGCAGTCTCGATGCCTGTCAGGACCACCTCGCGGCAGCCGTTTGCCGCAAGCCGCCCGACCTCGGCGATGATCTCGTCAGAATCGCGCAGAACGACTCGCCCGCGCACCCGCGGTATAATGCAGTACGCGCACCTGCCGTCGCATCCGTCCTCTATTTTGACGTACGCCCGCGTTCTGTCAAACGCGGAAATGCCGAAATTTTCAATTTCACCGTCGGGCGGTGAGACCAAGACGGTCTTCTCTCTTAGACCGTTTATATACCCGGCAACCGCCCTCAGGACGTCTCTTTTGTTGCGCGATCCGAAAACGGCACTGACCCCGTCGATGCGCAAAAAATCATCCGCGTACGCCTGTGAGGCACATCCGGTTATGGCAACAAAACCGCCGCCGGACTTTTTGACCGCCCTGCGGACGAGCTGCCTCGTCTTGCGGACGCTTTCCTCCGTCACGGCGCAGGAATTGACGATATATATATCGCATTTCTCGTCGTGCGAGGTTGCGATACCTATACCCACGGCACGCAGCTCCTCGCGTAATGCCTCGCTCTCATAATGATTCACGCGGCATCCGAGAGTCAGAATATCCGCCCGGTGGGTCATCAGAACGCCCACTCACCCTTTCTGAAGATCGGAATTTCCTTCCCGTCGGCAGTTATTCCCGTGATATCCGTATCGGACGTGCCGACCATAAAATCCTCGTGTATCATGGAGTCGTTGATCCCCTTGTCCCACGCCTCCTGAATTGTGTATTTTTCGAAATCGCGAAGGCATGAGGTAAACCCGGCTCCGAGCGCAAGGTGGCAGGCCGCGTTCTCGTCGAACAGCGTGTTGTAATAGATTATCCCGGTCTCCCTTATAGGCGACGTGTAGGGCACGAGAGCAAACTCCCCGAGGCTGCAGGCGCCTTCATCCATTTTTATCATTGTGTTCAGGACCTTTGTCTCATCGTCTGTCGAGCCCGTGATCTCAACCGCCTTTCCGCCCTCAAATCTGACACGAAAGCTCTTAATCAGCAAACCTCTGTATGAGAACGGACGGGACGAAAACACTACGCCGTCGGCGCGCTTTTTGTCCGGAGAGGTGAATATCTCCTCGCTCGGCATGTTAGGATTGTAGAAGAAATCCTTTCCGAGCGGTTTTTCCGCTCCTCCCTCGAATATTCCGTCGGGAATAAGACCAACATGCAGGTCGGTGCCGTTTGAGGATGTGATATGAAGCGAATCAAGCCCGAGGCTGTTCAGATACTCGCATCTGCGCGACAGGTTTTCGTTGTGCTTTTTCCACTCTTCGCAGGGATCGTCACCGTCGGCGCGTGCGCACTTCAGTATGTACTCCCACAGTTTTTCGACCGCCGCGTACACGTTCAGTTCCGGGAATACCTTCTTTGCCCATTTTCTCCCCGGCACGGCGGCTATCACCCACTGGTATTTGTTGTCCATCGTGTCGCGTATGGGTTTTATCACTTTTGAACGCGCCTGACGGGATTTTGCGTACTTGTCCATTCTTATACCCTTCAGCACATCGGGGTCCTCGGACTCAAGATATATCATGCAGGGCAGGACCCCGGCGCGGTGCTTAAGTTTCGCCACCTCCCAGTCCTCAACTTTCGACAGCTTTCGCATACCCATATGGCGGACATGGAGTTTTGTCAGACGCCCGTCGGAGTATTCGACCGACACCTTAGAAGCCCCGGCCCTGTATGCCTCCTCCACGACCGTATACACAAAATCCGGCTGATCGGGCGAGGCCATGACAACAACCTCCTGACCCTTCTGCACGCTCACACCCATTCTGACGATAAGCTTTGCGTAATTTCTTAAAAGACTTTTTTTCATTATTTTCTCCGTAATAAAATGCAGTACATAATATTATACCACTATATCTGCTCTTTTTCAAGACCATACGGGCGTTTGCACAAAAAAAGCGCGTTGCCGCGCTTTTTGCATACTGTTTCAGTTATTTGAGTATCGTGTACTTCCCGATTACCGGAAGCTCCTTGGCTCTGCCGTTGGCAACGTTGATTATGCCGATGATCATAAGAATGAACACGATGAGTCCGCCGATCGGACCGATAATGAACGTTCCGATGATCGGAATGCATCCAAGCACCCCCACGATAACCCCGCAGATAAGCAGGATAAGCCCCTGGTTCGCATGGAAGCGGGCGAATTTTGACTCCTTGGCTGCGAAGATCGGGATAAGGACGAGAATGCCAAGGTAGGCAAGAATGCCCATCATCTTGTTCTGCTCGATATCCTGAGCGTCGTATTCGCCGGTGTGGTCGGCTGTGTTGTTGAGAGCCGCTACCTTGTTGCCTAAATCATTGGCCTTTGCAGGTTCTTCGACCGGTGCTCCGCACGCGGTGCAGACCTTTGCGTCGTCCTCAAGCTGGGCTCCGCATTTTTTGCAGTATTGCATGTTTTTTCTCCTTACAGATAAATATTATCTTCCTTTCGGAATGATTTCGTTTCAAAGGGGGCATCCCCTGTAGATTCTCGGCACGCGCTTGCCTATGTCGCATATTACCTCGTAGCCGATAGTGCCGATCTCGGCCGCCATGTCGTCTGCGTTGTAGTTTTCGTCAAGAAGCACAACCCGATCCCCGAGCTGAACGCCGTCCGCCCCGGTCACGTCAATCATCATCTGGTCCATGCACACTCTGCCGACGATAGGTGCCTCATGCCCGCGCACAAACACGCGTCCTGTGTTCGACAGCCGGCGGCTGTACCCGTCCGCGTAGCCGGTCGGCACTGTGGCAACGGTCATCTCGCTGCGTGCCGTATATGAGCAGCCGTAGCCTATCGACTCGCCCTTATGCACCTTTTTCACCATCGCGACGACGGACTGCCATCGCATCGCGCTCTTAACGCCGTCCGGGAGAACGTTCGACATGTCCGGCTTAAGTCCGTACAGCACTATGCCCAGCCTTGCCAGATTACCGTACGGAGCGTGTCTCAGGCTCCCGGCCGAGTTCATGCAGTGAACGTACGGGATTTTCAGGTCGGCAAGCCGCCCGACCGTTTTACGGAATTTCCCGACCTGTCCGGCGGTAAAGTCCGCGCCGTCGTCGGTGTCGGCACAGCACAGATGTGTGAAAATGCCCTGCGTGTCGAACCTGGCCGACAGCCGCCTTATCTCCTCCGCGCATTTTTCCGGATCGTCGGCGTCAAATCCGATGCGGTTCATCCCCGTGTCGACGGCAAAGTGAGCCATGATCCTTCTGTCGGTTCTCGCGCACAGCTCAAGCGCGTATTCGGGGGAATAGACGGCCTGGCATATCCGGTTTTCGTATATTTCACCGGCAAGCTCCGCGGGGGTATATCCGAGAACAAGTATCTGCCCGTCGGGCACCGCGCTCCTCACGCGCACCGCCTCCTCGAGATTTGACACCGCGAAATGCCTGACTCCGCACGATCTCAGAGCCCTTGAAACCTCTGTGTCTCCGTGACCGTACGCGTCGGCCTTTACGACAGCCATGATATCCATCGAGGGATCTATGCGCGATCTGCAGATCCTGTAGTTTTCGCGGATCGTGTTCAAATCAATGTCTATCCAAGATCTTCTGTACATCGTTTCAACCGCCGGCGGTTTCCCTTCCTAATATATATTATACATTAATTTGTCCGACAAATCAAGCGTTTTGCGGCAAAAATGAATTTTTACATCCGAAAAAATTCAAAAAACATAAATTCAGGCCTGCGCGCGCCGCGTTTTTTCTCTGCAGACCCTTATCAGCAGGCCGATCAGATACGTAACGGCGAGCATGACGGCAAAAACGGCAGGTATGAGGTAAAAATGCCCTCCGAAGGTGAAAAAGTAAAAATCCGACCATTTCCCGGAGACGACCATCGCGCAGTATACCGATCCGTAAAGGGTAGTAGGAACAAGGGCGAGAAAATTGTCTCTCCTGCTAATTTCCCCGTCAACCAGAAAAACGCTGCACGCGACCGACAGAAGCGGATTCAGCAGATGAAACAGAAACATGTCTCCGCTGAACATGAACCAGAAGCCCTTTGCACCTGCGTACACCGGTTCGAGAAACAGCAAGACCGTCAGAAATGTCAGCCCCACCGCGACCGAACCCACGTACTGCAGAACGGCCGCCCAGCCGGGCAGACGTTCTTTTTTGCCGAGCATGACCGGAACGGCACAGACCGCGCTCACAAGAGAGGCGACGGCGCACAGAATGTTGCTGTCGACGGTAAAGGCCTTGAAATATCCGGCGCCTGTCATGTTCTCGCCGACCTGACCCTCCCCCGCTCCTCTCGTCACGCCTCCGTAAACCGTCAGGCCCGCGGAAACGGCGATGAAAAGGCAGAAAAAGATAAGAATTAAATTTTTGATTTTGTTTTTCATACCGCTGTTTTTTCGCGGGAAAGATCAGATTTCCCTACAGTACTCTATGACAACGCTTTCCTTCGGAACGTCGGAATACCATCCTCGCGTTCCGGTTGGAACCGATGCAATCCTGTCGACAACATCCATGCCCTCCGTCACCTTCCCGAAAGCCGCATACTGCCCGTCAAGATGGGGCGATGAACGGTGCATGATGAAAAACTGAGAGGATGCGGAATCGGGAACCGAAGTACGAGCCATGGATATTACGCCGCGCTCGTGCTTTACGTCATTCTGCTTAAAGCCGTTTGCGGCGAACTCGCCGAAGATTGACGGGCATTTTTTATCGCGGAAGTTTTCGTCGAAGCCCCCGCCCTGAATCATAAAGCCGCTTATCACACGGTGGAATATGAGTCCCCCGTAAAAACCGCCGTTTACAAGGCCAAGAAAGTTTTTCACGGTTTCCGGCGCCTTGTCGGGATAAAGCTCGATTTTCAGGGTGCCGTAATTTCTGATCTTCATTTCAACTGTCGGATTTTTCATCTTTTTTCTCTCTGTTCAAGTATTTTTTCGGCGCGCAGAGCTGCGGCCTGAGTCTTTATGTCGTGCACCTCTCCCCTTGCCGTCATATCGACAAGAGCCGAAAGCGGCATCCTTACAACGTCTATGAACTCGTCCTCGTCGGGGCAGTCCTCTCCGAACGAGAGTTCCTGCGCCATGAACATCCATATCTTTTCGGTGGTGTACGCGGGCGTCGGATAGAAGTATCCGAGACCGGTCCACTTTTCCGCG
>JAFZTO010000212.1 GCA_017618795.1 Clostridia bacterium
GGAGAAGAATCTGACCGCACAGATACAGACCGCAGAGCAGGACCTCGATTATATCTGCAGCGTTCTTGCGTCGCTAAGCAACGCGGAAAACGAGAACGACATAAACGAGATAAGGCTGGAGCTGGCGGAACAGGGCTATCTGCGACGGTCAGCGCTCAACGTTCCGAAGAAGGGATTGAAGAGCGTGCCGCTCAAATTCCGCACGTCCGGAGGATACACGGTCCTTTGCGGAAAGAACAATACGCAGAACGATTTTCTGACCAGGCATGCGGGCGGGCCGGACGATATATGGTTCCACGCAAAGGGTTATCACGGCGCGCACGTAATACTGCAGTGCGGACCGGACGAACCGTCGGCAGAGGATTATACTCAGGCGGCGGTGATTGCCGCGACCTATTCGAGCGCAGACGGCAGCGGGAAAATCACCGTTGACTACACCAGGCTGAGGAACCTGAAAAAACCGCCGTCGTCGCGTCCCGGATACGTGACCTTCTCAAAAAATTATTCCGCGTATGTCAGCCCGGACAGGGAATTGTGCGGAAAACTGAGGGTAAAACAGTAACAAAATTGCATAAAAACGAGAAACTTCGTAAAATCACTTGCTTTTTTATAAAAAATGTGGTATAATTGTCAAGCTATACAGCTGATAATTATTTGCGGAGTTCTCCCGGAGGGTTTTATTATAATGGATATAGTTTTTGGTGTTATTCTTATTTTGTCTGCTCTTGCGCTGGTTGTGTCGGTCCTTCTTCGTTCCGGCAAGGACAAATCGCTTTCATCGGCAATCGCCGGCGGCTCGTCCGATACCTACTACGGAAAGAACAAGGCACAGAGTATTGACAAAAAGCTTGACGTTATCACAATGGTCATCGCGATCGTCTTTGCGGCCATTGTGCTTGTTTCGTTCATAATTCAGGACGACGCAGACATCAAGAAGCAGAGCGGACTTCTCACTCAGACCGAAACCGAAGCAGTCACTGAGCCTTCGCAGGCCGTGTCTACCGAGGCGAACGCTGTTCCCGCCGATACCACAGCCGTGAACGCGGAGCCAGCCGAATCGGTCGCGGATACCGCGTCCGCCGAAGAGTAATTCAGCCTTTAACAACAGGCGTCCTTCCGGACGCCTGTTTGACTTTAGAAACGGAGCAGACAATGGTCAAAATAACGGACGGCAAAATATATCTGAAGAACGGCAGGGAACAGGTCGCGTCCTGCCCGGTCTCCGACGACGAGGCGAGGAAGGGAACGATCGCTTGCGGGATTCTTTCATCACATAATCTTTCGGGGACGACGGAAAAACTGGAAATAAAGTTTGACGCGATGGCCTCGCACGATATTACGTACGTCGGGATCATACAGACCGCCCGCGCGTCCGGAATTGAGAAATTTCCTATTCCGTACGTGCTGACAAACTGCCACAACAGCCTGTGTGCCGTCGGAGGGACAATAAACGAGGACGATCATCTGTTCGGCCTTTCCGCCGCAAAGAAGTACGGCGGGGTATACGTCCCCGCTCATCAGGCGGTTATTCATTCCTTCATGCGTGAAAGATACGCTTTCTGCGGGGGAATGATTCTCGGCTCCGATTCCCATACAAGGTACGGAGCGCTCGGAACGCTCGCGATAGGCGAGGGAGGCCCGGAGCTTGTAAAGCAGCTGCTCGGCAGAACTTACGATATCGATATGCCTGGAGTCATAGCCGTCAGACTGACAGGCAGACCGGCACCGGGAGTGGGGCCGCACGACGTTGCGCTTGCTTTGATAGGCGCGGTTTTCAGGAGCGGTTTCGTCAAGAACAAAATTCTCGAGTTTGTCGGAGACGGCATAAAAAACCTTTCTGTCGAATACCGCAACGGCATTGACGTCATGACTACCGAGACTGCGTGTCTTTCGTCGATTTGGATGACCGACGGCAGGGTTCGCGATTATTACGCAAAGCACAAAAGAGCGGATGCCTACCGTGAGCTGAAACCTGCTGAGTACGCTTGCTACGACGGGATGGTCGATATCGACTTAAGCAGTATCGAGCCGATGATAGCTCTTCCGTTCCATCCGTCAAACGCGGTCACGATCCGCGAACTTCAGGAAAATCCGGCAAAGGTACTTGCGCGTTTCGGGCTGGAAATGGACGGGAATATCAGAAACGGAAAGCTGACGGCGGACCAGGGTGTTTTCGCGGGCTGCGCGGGAGGGATTTACGACAATCTTGTGGCTGCAGCCGACATAATTAAGGGAAAATCCATCGGCAGCGACGGCTTCTCGCTTTCGGTTTATCCGGCGAGCCAGCCGGTGATGAACGAGATTATGCGCACGGGAATGGCGGCGGAACTTGCCGACGCGGGAGTTTCTCTTCGCTCCGCTTTCTGTGGGCCGTGCTTCGGTGCGGGCGACGTGCCGGCAAACGGCTGTCTGAGCATAAGGCACTCAACGAGGAATTTCCCCAACCGCGAGGGCTCCAAGCCGGGAGAAAACCAGAGCGCATTCGTCGCGCTTATGGACGCCCGTTCGATAGCGGCGACAGCGATAAACGGCGGGGTGATAACCCCCGCGACAGACCTTGACGTCGATTACAGCGACACGGAGGACTACGTTTTTGACGACAGATCGTACGTAAGCAGGGTATACGACGGTTTCGGACGTCCGATGCCCGAAACGGAGCTACGTTTCGGACCGAATATAGCAGACTGGCCGCGCATCGCCCCCCTCGGAGACAATATTCTCATGCAGGTATGCTCTTACATTACCGATGACGTGACGACAACGGACGAACTTATCCCGTCCGGCGAGACCTCGTCATACAGATCCAACCCATTGAAGCTCGCGTCCTTTACACTGTCCAGAAAAGATCCGGAATACGTGGGGAGGGCAAAAAAGGCAGTTGACGAACCTCTCCCGGAATATGTGAAGAGCGCGGTGAGCGACGTTGAGGTACAGCGCGGATCGGTGATATACTGCCGTAAGCCGGGCGACGGCTCC
>JAFZTO010000213.1 GCA_017618795.1 Clostridia bacterium
AAAAAACGCAACCCTGAAGGGCGCGCTCTATCTCGTTGCCACGCCCATCGGCAACCTGGGCGACATAACGCTTCGCGCGCTCAAGGTTCTGCGGGAATGCGATTTTATAGCGGCGGAGGACACGCGCGTAACGTCAAAGCTTCTCTCTCACTTTGAAATATCAAAGCCTGTGATCATCTGTCAGAAATTCAACGTACGCGAGGCGGGAAAGGAAATCGTTTCACGTCTGCGCGACGGCCTGACCTGCGCCCTTGTCACCGACGCGGGCACTCCCGGCATCTCAGATCCCGGGCAGGAGGTGGCTGCGCTGTGCGTTTCCGAGGGGCTGCCGGTCATTTCAGTCCCGGGAGCCTGCGCCTGCATAGTTGCCCTGACCTCATCCGGGTTTCCGGCCGGCGGATTTGTTTTCTGCGGCTTTCCGGGGGTGAAGAAGGCAGAACTTGAAAAGAGTCTTTCCCCGCTGGCGGGCGAAACCCGAACCGCCGTGCTTTACGAGGCGCCGCACAGGCTGAAAAAAACCCTTGAGGCAATGCGGGATATTCTGGGCGGCGACCGGAAAATCGCTCTGTGCCGCGAGCTGACCAAGCTGAACGAGGAGATAATACGCACCGACGTTTCAGGGGCGCTTGAAAAATATACCTCCGAGGAGCCGCGCGGCGAATACGTCATCGTGGTGCACGGCGCGGAACAGAGCGGCCGGTTCTGGGGAAACATGTCCGTGCGTGAGCATTACGATTTCTATTTAAAGAACGGGCTTGAGCGCATGGACGCGCTGAAGCAGGTCGCGCGCGACAGGGGCGTAAGCAAGAACGAGATATACAAAGCTCTGCTTTGACGCCGTTCGGGCCGCGCAAACAAAAAAGCGGGGAGATCTCCCCGCAAAAAATGAGAATTATTTTTCCTCCGGCTCGGCGTTCAGAATCTCCCGCACCGACGACTTCAGTATCGTCAGTTTGGTCTTGTCGTTGCCGGTCTCTATCATTATCTTGTCGTCCCTGACGATTACGACCGTGCCTATGATGCCGCCTATCGTGACGACTTCGTCCCCTGCTTTAATGGCGGAACGCATTTCGGCCGTCTTCTTTTCCTGCTTTTTCTGCGGACGGATGATAAGGAAGTAGAAGATCGCGACCATGGCGACGAGCATTATGATCGTGACCCACGGACTTGCAAGAAAGCTTGTCTGCGCCGTTTCGGTGGAGGCGCCTGTTTCTTCAGCGAAAACTGTAAGCATTTTTTTACTCCTGTTTTTTGATTGCGGAAATATTATACAACATTTTCGGGCGAAAAGCAATAATTTCGCCGAATTATACACACAAAATTTACTTTTTGCCGCAGTAAAATGCAAAGCGAGGTGCAAATGGAAGGAATATTCAAAGGGGAGCACTGCGTGGAAGCCTGCGCAGGAGCCCTGAAGCTCGGAAAAAAAGCGCTCATTGTCACAGGCAGCCGGTCGGCCGTCGTAAGCGGAGCGCTTGACGACGTGCGCGGAGCGCTCGGACGTCTTGGAATCGATTCTGATGTCTTCGACAGAATAACCGAAAATCCGCCTGTTGAAATATGCGCCGAGGGCGGCAGGGCGGCAAGAGACGGAGGCTGCGATTTTATAATCGCTGCAGGCGGCGGCTCGGTCATCGACGCCGGCAAGGCCATCGCCGTTTTTGCCGCGCAGCCGGACCTTGAGGATATTTACGCCATTCCCGGCGATTTTCCCGCGCTGCCGGTCGCGGCCGTTCCGCTAACCTGCGGTACGGGGAGCGAGGCAAACCGTACGGCCGTGCTCACGACAGGCGGAAGGAAAAGATCCGTGACGCGCGCCTGTCTGCAGCCGAGGGCGGCATATCTAGATCCCCGCTACCTTATAACGCTGAGCGGCAGGCAGCTGACTTCGACGGTCATAGACGCATTCTGTCACTGCCTTGAATCGTATCTCTCGCCGAAAAGCACCGAAGTTTCGGAGAATTACGCTTTGAACGGGGCAAAAATCCTCTGGCGGACCATGACGACAAAGCCCCTCAGCTCAGGCGGCGAAGCGCTTGACTCCGAAACGCGCGAATCGCTGCTTGAGGCCGCATACGACGGCGGAGCGGCCATAATGACCACCGGCACCGGGTTCCCCCATCCGCTCGGCTACGGACTGACCCTGCGGTTCGGCACTTCGCACGGAATGGCGTGCGGATGCTTTACGGGAGAATATATACGCCTCAATCTCTCGACCGGAACCGGAAAAGAGCGTCTGGAAAGCTTTTCGTCGTTTATCGGAACGACGCCGGAAATGATCGCCGCCGTGGTCCCCGCTCTTTCCGACGTTTCTCTCTACGTCGACGAACCCACCGCCTGCGAGATGGTTTCGGAGGTCTCGGGCGCCAAAAATCACTCAAACAGTCCCTTCGTGCTTGACGACGAAACGGCGAAAGAAATTTATCTCAGGCTTTTCGGATGATGAGAAAATTATTTGCCCTGCTGCTCGCCGTTCTTGCGCTTGCGGGCTGCTCGCGCGGCTGGAGGGGCTATGAACAGGAAAACCTCAAAAAATACATAAAGGCGGGAGAATTCCCAGTAATAACGCCTGTCCCTCCGCGCGATCCGACTGACAGAGAGATAGAGGCGCGCGTCGAGGAGCTCATGAGCGAGGCCGCCGTTTTCGTAATAAGCGACAAACCGTACGAGGAGGGGATGATGGCAACGCTGAACGTGACCGCGACCTATAACGGCGAACCGCTCGAAAGTCTTTCCGGCGAAATTACCGTCTGGCAGACCGAGCGCCTTGACGAGATACAAAAGGTCCTGGCCTCCGCCGCGCTCGGCAAAAGAGCGGGAGAAAGCTCAGGCGTGAAGATAGCGGTGCCCGCCGGGTATACAGAAGAAATAGAGAGCGGTATTGCCGCCGATTTCCGCGTGTCGGTCCTTGCGGTGCACGAAAGCGACATTTCCGCTCTTACCGATGAAAACGCGGGCAGGGTGCTGCCCGGCTGCAGAACCGCGTCGGAGGTGCGGGAAAAGGTGTGCGCACAGCTTTCCGACGTTTCGGAGGAAAACGAGGCGCTCCGCTACGGCGCCTGGAACAGCTACATGTCCTCTTCCACGCTTCTGAAGGTGCCGTACGAAGTCTACATGGGGTTTTACGCCGCTCTTATTCAGCCTTACAAATCTCTTGCGGAACTTAAGGAGATAACGCTTGAAAAATACGTGAGCGACTACTGCGGAATGACCCTGAACGAGCTCGAGGCCTCGCTTTCAGAGAAGGCTATGAGCAAAACGAAGGAGGCCCTCCTCGTTCACTATACGGCAAAAACGCTCTCGCTGTCCTATACATACGCCGAACTTGACGGGTACGCCGAAAAGCAGATGCAGACCGGCGACGGAGATTTCGAAAACGCCGAGGATTACATAAACTATTTCGGCAGGGACAACGTGATTATCGAGCTGCTCCGTGAAAAAATAATGGATTTCTACACTTCGTCAGACTCATAACGAAAAAACGGACTGACTTTTTCCGGCAGGAGGAACAGAAAATGAAAAAGGTACTTGTCATCACGGGAATTATTCTCGTAATACTTTGCGCGGCGCTGTTCGTGCTTGCGCTCGTGTCGGCGGGAGGCGATTTTTCGAAAATCGGGGCATACGAAACAAACACGCACGTCGTGGCGGGAAACTTTGACGGAATAAAAATAAACACCGCCTTGACCGACGTCGTTTTTAAACCGTCCGAAGACGGAAGCGTCAGCGTCGTCTGTGTCGAAAAGGAGAAAATGAAGCACCGCGTCGCGGTCGAAAACGGGGCGCTGGAGATAACCGCGGAGGACAGGCGCGAATGGTTCGATCGCGTTACGCTGTATTCAAAGCCTCTGTCCGTTACAGTATATCTTCCTTCGGGTGCCTACGGAGCGCTTGAAATATCCTCCAGGACCGGCGACGTTTCGGTGCCGTCCGGCTTTACGTTCGGCAGCATCGACGTGACAGCAAGCACCGGGGACGTGTTTTGCTCGGCCTCGGCCGGAGGACGGCTGAAAATCACAACCACCACCGGCGACGTCTCTCTTGATGAACTCAGCGCTGCCAGCGTCGTTGTTTCGGTCTCGACCGGACGGGTAAAGGCCACCGGGATCTCCTGCGCGGGCGAGACATACGTGAACGTCACCACGGGGAAAGCAGAGCTGAGCGATCTCAGCTGTTCCGCCCTTTACTCAAAAGGGAGCACCGGAGACGTGACGCTGAACCGCGTGACGGCCTCGACGCTTCTTAACGTCGAGAGGAGCACCGGGGACATACGGTTCGGGGAATCGGACGCCCCGGAAGTTACGTTCAGAACCACGACCGGAGACATAAACGGCACGTTTCTCACCGGCAAAACGTTCGTCCCCTCCACGTCGACGGGCAGAATCGACGTACCGGGCACGTCCGGCGGCAGGTGCGAGCTGACGACCTCGACGGGAGACATAAAGGTGTCGGTAACCGGATGAACAAAACCAAACCGCTTTTTACCCGAAACATAAAAACTCATGTACTCTTACACAGCAAAAAAGGCCCGGCGGGCCTTTTTTTGCGTTATATGTTTTCAGCGTTTTTTTGAGAAAACGGTTATTCCGACGGCAAGAACGGCGACAAGAGCAGCCACCGCCGTCAGGTCTCCGGTCGCCGGGGTATCCGCTGGAACCTCGTAATTGTTGTTCATGTAGTATGCGATCTGCTCCGCGTCAAGCGCGGCGTCGAACACGTAGAAGTCATCCATTCTGCCCGCGTAGGCCTGATTGAATCTGGCGTCTCCCTCGGCCTCGGCCGTGTAGTTTGCGCCAATCGCGAACTCTCTGCCCGTGTTGCACAGCGCTCCGCCCTTTGTCAGCCCCTCGGTGGTCAGGTCGAAGATGGGCGTTCCGTTAACGTAGAACATGCATCTGCCTGTCGTCGCGTCGACAGTCCAGGCTATATGCGTCCACTCGGTCGTCCACGCGTATGTCGACCAGTTGCCGACGCTCTGCAGGCCGCCTATGCCGGCGGTGTTGAACACGCAGGCGGGATTTACGTTGCCGGGGACGATATAGTTGTCGGCGAGCGAGAGCATGCCGAAGCCTCCGTCACCTGCAGCTCCGTCGCAGCCGTTGGAGACCGCTCTTCTCCAGCCTATATTGGTATCCCATCCGGAAAAATCCGACGCGTCGTACTTTATCCAGTACATAAGAGTCATCTGTTTCGAGCCGGCGGTCTCTATCCTGTCGACAAAGTCGGCCCCGGACGAATCGGTCTTTGCGACAAGCGCGCCATCATAGGTGAACTGTACGCCCCTGCCGTATCTGCCTTCGCTCAGCTGGGTTACCTTGCCGAGCGCGGGGAGGCCGTTCCCGTTTCCGGAAACGTCTTTGCCGAGG